>PAXM01000064.1 GCA_002714485.1 Acidimicrobiaceae bacterium | reverse complement strand
GGGTCGGGTGGAGAGTGGAGCTGGAGCCTTGAAGCTCTACAGCCGTGACGGCTCGGTTACCAGAGGAGGACAGGCCGGGATCGTGTGCTTTCCGGAGACCACGGCTGAAGTATCGGCATGTGTGGCCACTGCGGCCCGCCATGGGCGGCCGTTCGTACCGCGGGGGGCGGGTACGGGTTTGTCTGGGGGAGCGGTGCCATGTGAAGACCCGGTCATGGTGGTGACCACTCGCATGGACGACATCCACGAGGTTGATGTGGAGCGTCGTCTGGCATGGGTTGGGCCTGGGGTGGTGAACCTCGATCTTTCGCGCCACTTAGAGGGAACAGGGTTGCACTTCGCGCCCGATCCATCCAGTCAGCAGGCCTGCACCATCGGTGGCAACGTAGCCAACAACTCGGGAGGGCCGCACTGTCTCTTGTACGGCGTGACAAGTGCGCATGTGCTGGCCGTAGAGGTGGTTCTCCCGGACGGGACGGTGGTGGTCATCGGTGCCGAGGAAGGGCGCGCTGCCGGCTATGACCTACGTGGTGCCTTCGTCGGAGGTGAGGGAACTCTCGGGATCGCAACGAAGATCTGCGTACGGCTTACAGAGAACCCACCCGAGGTGGCGACCCTGCTGTTGGACTTCGAGAGCGTTCAGGGCGCGGCCGACACGGTCAGTGCGGTGATCGCTGACGGCATCGTTCCCGCCGCTCTCGAGATCATGGACCAACGGGTCATTGAGACCGTTGAACCTTTTGTCGAGGCCGGCTATCCGATGGACGCTGCGGCGGTGCTGATCGTGGAGTTGGACGGGATGTCTGCCGGGGTTGCTGCGGCCATCGTTCGGATTGAGGCCATTGGGAAGGCCAACGGGGCACGGACCGTCCGGGTGGCTGAGACCGAGGACGAACGGGTACGGATATGGAAGGGTCGCAAGAGTGCATTCGGTGCCATTGCTGTGATCAAGCCGGACTACTACCTGAACGACACGGTCATCCCACGAACACGTTTGGCTGAGGTCCTGACCCGGGTGTATGAGGTGGTTGAGGAGCGGGGCCTGATCGTGATGAACGTGTTCCACGCCGGGGATGGGAACCTGCACCCCCTGATTGTCTTTGATGCTCGTGAACCCGGAGTTATGGAGCAGGTACTAGACGCCGGAGAGGAGATAGTCCGGATCTCGGTCGAGGCTGGCGGGGTTCTGTCCGGGGAGCACGGCATCGGCCTCGAGAAGAAAAAGTTCATGTCACTGCAGTTCAGTTCGGCCGACCTGGAAGCGCAGGACCGGTTGCGTCGGGCGTTCGACCCCGACGGGTTGGCCAATCCCGCAAAGGTGCTACCGAGCGGGGCGAGTTGCGGGCACGTGACCGGCCTCGAACGTGCGCCGGAGGGGACGTGGGTGTGATCGACTTGACGGCCTTCCGCAATGACGTCGGCGAGTCAGATCCGGTCTGCGTACGTGGTGGTGGGACGCGCTGGGAGGTTGGCGGTGATGACGCTGGTGTTCGGTCTGTTACGGCACCGTCGGGTATAGAGGCGTTTGAGCCGGCCGAGATGACGGTGACGGTCGGTGCAGGTACGACTGTTGCGACTCTCAGCGCAGCGCTGGCTGAGGACGGTCAGGAGGTGGCCATCGATGGTCCGCATGGCTCTACAGTCGGTGGGGCCCTGATGATCGGCCGGAGTTCGCTAAGACGGGGCCGGCTAGGCGAGTTGACTGACGTTCTGCTGCAAGCAGACTGTGTCGGTGCTGATGGTGCCTTATTCACGGCAGGTGGGCCGACAGTGAAGAACGTGACTGGATATGACCTTTGCCGGCTTCTCGTGGGATCACTGGGCACTCTGGCTCTCGTGGGACGGGTCATCCTCCGGACTAGGCCACTACCCGAGGCCTTCGCTTGGATGTCGGGAGCAGTAAGTACCGGGGAGGTGGTCGATGTGCTCTACCGGCCGGCGACGGTCTTGTGGGACGGCGTCGAGACCACGGTGCGGGTTGAGGGGAATGGCCAGGACGTGGACGAGGAGGTAGGGCGCCTTCAGGCGATCGGAATGGCGCCGACTGGAGAGCCGGTTCTACCCGCGGAGTGGGATCGCTGGACTGGAGTCCTACCGCCGGGTGGCGTCTTGGAGGTGGGGGCCGGTGTGGTCCATCAATCGGATCGGCCAGAGTCGGGCAACGTGTCTGTTGGCGTCCGAGCACTGGGGGAGCGGGTACGGGACTCATTTGACCCCACCCGACGTCTCAATCCCGGGCGGGACCCCCATCGGGTGTCAGCATGAATGTGCCCGTCTCCCTGGGGCTGGATGAGAAAGCCCTCGCAGCCTGCGTCAATTGTGGGCTCTGTCTGCCGCACTGTCCGACATACCGAGTTAGTGGAGACGAGCGGCGGTCACCTCGGGGCCGGATTTCGTTGATGCGGGCAGTGGAGTGGGAAGGCCTCGAACCCGACGACGAGTGGCACGAGGCCATCGACACCTGTGTCCAGTGCCTGGGCTGTGAGACGGCCTGTCCCTCGGGGGTGCCCTACGGTGACCTGATCACCGCCACGAGAGCGGCGGCCACCAAGGCTCGTTCCCCAGCGAAGCGACTCCGGGTAGGACTCTGGGTTCTGGGGCGACCGAGGCTGCTTCGGTGGGCCAGCCAGGCCCTTGCCCTGATCCAGCGTCTCGGCCTGTTACGGCTCGCCCCGAGTGCGGTGGCCGGTGCCCTACCCTCCCGCTTGCCCATTCGGTATCGATCTCGTACGGAAATTGGCGTCGAGAAAGTTGGGTCGACCGAACAAGCAGAAGTCGTGCTCTTCACGGGGTGCGTGATGGACGCCTGGCAGTCTGAGGTCCACGACGCTGTAGTGGAGGTACTAGACGCCATTGAGGTGACGGTCGAGCGGTCTGGCGACCGATCGGGCTGTTGCGGTGCCTTGCACGGTCACGCAGGAATGGTTGAACAGGAGCGTCGTCATGCCGAGCGGGTAGTCCGTGCCATCGGCGCAGATCGACCGGTTCTCGTCGACTCGGCGGGCTGTGGGGCCGCGCTCAAGGCCTATGGTGAACTTCTGGCCACCCCGGAAGCCCGTGCGTTCGCGTCGCAGGTATCTGATGTCCACGAGTGGTTGGCTGCCGATCCTCGGCTGGCAGCACTACAGGAGGCCATGGAATTAGGTGGTCCAGGTAGTGGGGACGCGGTGATTGTCCAGGACCCATGCCACCTCCGGCACGCTCAGGGCTGTCACGGAGCCGTTCGGGACGTTCTGGCACCACACATTTCAGTGGTGGAGCTCGATGACGAGGGATTGTGCTGCGGGGCCGGTGGCGCCTACTCCGTGGTTCAACCGGCCTTGGCCGCTGCCGTTCGGGAGCGCAAGGTGGCGGCGGTGTCCCGGGCGACGGACCGAAGTGGAACGTCCCTGGTGGTCAGTGCCAATCCCGGGTGTGCCATGCATCTGGCTGCGGCGGGGCTCAATGTACGACACCCGATGGAACTTCTGGCCGATTTGATCCGGGCGGCCAGAACTATCGAAGAGGGTGTTGGCGATGGCGGGTGAGTTCGAGGAGATCCGAGGACGACTCGAAGCCATCGCTGAAGAGTTGGCAGATCTGGCGATATTCCGCCTCAGGGAGTCGATAGACGCAGGTGGCCATGAACTCCCGGTCGATGAAAAGCGCCTGACCCGGGCCCGCCGGGCTGTGGAGAAGGCGGCCCACCTACTAGAGGAACCGGACCGCACGGACTGATGACCATCTGCGGCAGACCGGCAACTGTTGGCCGTGTTTGTATCGACGGGTCAGTTGGCCACGACGGGGATCCGTATCCGGCCGTCATCGGGTCGAGCCACCTTGAGTCGGTACCCCGGTTCCACGGGTCCGTAGAGCGTGGTTCGCTGTTTCAGGGTCCGACCCAGTGGCTTCACCAGGACATCGAGGTCGCCTTGGGTGACCTGCTGACCGTGCTCGGCGCCGGCGGCCCGGGAGATGTTCTCGTCCATAAGGGTGCCACCCAAGTCGTTGACGCCAGCCTGCAGTAGCTGCCGCACTCCATCGAAGCCGATCTTCACCCACGAGGCCTGGATGTTGTCGATCGAACCGTCATAGGCGATACGAGCGACAGCGTGGACCAGCAGGTTCTCACGGAATGTTGGGCCCCGTCGGGCCTTCTTCTGGAGATAGATGGGCGAGGCCATATGCACGAACGGCAGGCCTACGAATTCGGTGAATCCCCCGGTCTCGTCCTGGAGGTCGCGGCATCGCAACAGGTGGCGGACCCAGTGCTCGGGACGTTCGATGGATCCGTACATCATGGTCACGTTGGATCGGATGCCGACGGCGTGTGCCGTCCGATGGGCCTCCAACCACTCGTCGGTGTTGATCTTGTCGGGGCACAGTTCGGCCCGCACATCGTCATCGAGGATCTCGGCTGCCGTGCCGGGCAACGAGCGCAGACCCACCTCGTGGGCTCGGCGGAGGTATTCAACCAGTGGTTCTCCCAGTCGTCTGGCACCTTCGGTGACCTCGAGTGCGGTAAAGCCGTGGACGTGGATATCGGGTACAGCGTCCCTAACGGCCCTGGTCACGTCGAGGTAGTAATCACCATCGAAGTCGGGATGGATGCCCCCCTGGAGGCAGACCTCGGTGGCGCCCATTCGGGCCGCTTCGGCTGCCCTGTCGGCGATCTCGTCCATCTCCAAGAGGTAGGGCGTGCCTCGGAGGTTCAACGACAACGGTCCCTTGGAGAATCCGCAGAAGCGACACTTGTAGGTGCAGACGTTGGTGTAGTTGATATTTCGGTTCGCTACCCATGTCACGTCGTCGCCGACCCGGCGCCGGCGCAACTCGTCGGCTACCTCGGCCACCGCGACGACCTCGGGGCCGCGCGATTCGAACAGTGTCAGGAGTTCCTCATGACCGGCCCGCTCACCGGCTAGGACCCCGTCGAGTACCTCACGGAGTCGCCCGTGGGCTACCGATCGTCCGGAAATGAGATCGACGGGACGGACGGGAGTTCCGGAGTACCAAGCGGTCGATTCCGATCCGATTTGGCGAACTTCAGCTCCATCTTCGGCGGGTATGGTCTCGATGACCTCGGGGAACACCGCGCCGGGGTCATCGCGCCCGAGGCCCTCAGAGTCGCTGCGGTCCATGATCGCAAACCGAAGGTCGGGGTCAAACCAGTGGCTTGGTTCAAGGACGTATTCGGGGTAGGCCGTTAGGCGTGGGGCGAGTGTGAAGCCGTGACGCTCAGTCACCATTGTCAGCCGTTCCAGGTCGGGCCATGGCCGCTCCGGGTTGACGTGGTCGGCGGTGATCGGCGATACACCCCCCCAATCATCAATACCGGAGTCCAGCAGAATACCGAAGTCATCGGACAGGTTGGGTGGCGCCTGGAGATGCACGTCTGGGGGGAGAATTACTCTGGCTAGGGCGATGGCATCGAGGTACTCGTCAGGGGGACAGGGTGGGGCGTCGTGCATGGCCGTCCCAGCCTTGGGAAGAAAGTTTTGGACAATCACCTCCTGGATGTGGCCGTACTGAAGGTGTGAGGTGGCGATGGCCTCCAGAGCCTGAATCCTGTCCTGGCGTGTCTCGCCGATTCCGACGAGGATGCCAGTAGTGAACGGGATAGCCAGTTGGCCGGCGGCTTCCAGGGTGGCCAGGCGGCGGTCTGGGGCCTTGTCGGGGGCTCCTCGATGGCAGTCCAGGTCCGGCGCTAGGGACTCCAGCATCATCCCCTGTGATGGCGATACCGTCCGGAGCAGCGACAACTCTTCTGCGTACAGGGCACCAGCATTGGCATGTGGTAGGAGTCCGGTTTCATCGAGGACGAGGCGGGCCATGTCGGCCAGGTAGTCGACTGTGGAGGCGTAGCCGTGTCGAGTCAGCCAGTCGGTGGCCACCGGGTACCGGATCTCCGGCCGCTCCCCCAGGGTGAATAGGGCTTCATGGCAGCCGGCCTCGGCACCGCGGCGAGCGATGGAGAGGATCTCCTCCGGCGACATGTAGGGGGCCTCTAGCCGGGCTGGAGGCTGGGCGAAGGTGCAGTATCCGCAGCGATCCCGACACAGCATTGTCAGAGGGATGAACACCTTCGGGCTATAGGTGATCCGGCGACCGTGGTGGGTGTCACGGAGGCGGCGAGCCTCTGCGTGTAGTTCGGGCCCTGTTGGCAGAGCAGCGATCGTCAGGTCTGGAAGCACTGGGTTCATAGATACGCCTCCTGAGTGGAGCGGCCGGGGCCGGGGCGACTGCGGATGTGGTGGGGAGTGACGAGCTCCTCACAGGCGGGGCAAGACACGGCCTGGTCCAGCGTCGTCCCGCAGACGTCGTGAACCAGCAGGGTCGGAGGACCATCAGTGGCGTACCAGCGGTCCCCCCAGTGCATGAGGGCCACCAGGGCAGGGGACAGGTCTGCACCCTTGGCGGTCAGTCGGTACTCGTGACGGACAGGACGATCCTGATAAGGCACTCGGTGGACTATTCCCAGTTCTGTCAGCCTGTGGAGCCTGTCTGTGAGGAGATTTCGGGCGATACCAAGGTCCCGGTGTAGAGCTTCGAAACGTCGCACACCTCGGAACAGGTCCCGCAAGATGAGCAGGGTCCAACGATCTCCGACAGCTTCAAGGGTGGCGGCGATTGAACAGGCCGGGTCTCGTTGTTCAGTGTCGACCAGGGCTATTAGGTCAGCGGTGGACCGAGGCATCGCCGGACCTTAGCAGTCAGTTTTGATTCGAAACGGACTGGACTTTGTTCAGTGCTCCAATTGACGAGAGATCAGAAGGAAGCGACCTTGGCCCGAAGGCTGTCGAGGAGATCATCGAAGGACGCTATGAAGGCGGCGACACCCTCGCCTTCGAGAACCTGGGCCACATCATCTAGATCGACCCCGGCGGAGGTCAGGTCGCGGAGTACGGCGTGGGCGGCAGCCGGGTCGGCATCCACCGTCCGTGCCACCGTGCCGTGGTCCTCGAAGGCCTCAAGGGTGGCGTCGGGCAGGGTATTCACCGTGTCGGGGCCGATGAGCGTGTCAACGTAGAGCGTGTCGGAGTAGGCAGGGTTCTTGGTGGACGTGGAGGCCCACAGGGGCCGCTGGACCCGTGCGCCACGTGCAGCTAGGACTTCCCAACGCTCTCCGCTGAACATCTTTCGAAACATCTGGTAGGCGACCTGGCCCTGGGCGACGGCGGCCCGGCCACGTAGGGCTAGTGCCGACTCGCCTCCGATGGCGTCGAGGCGCCGGTCAACCTCGCTGTCTGTGCGGCTAATGAAGAACGAGGCGACCGACGAGATATGCGATAGGTCACCGTCTCGGGCCTCAAGACCCGAGACGTAAGCCTCCATGACCTCCGCGTAGCGACGCAATGAAAAAATCAGCGTCACGTTGACGCTGCGACCTTCCGAGATCATCTGGTTGATGGCGGGAATACCCTCGGCTGTGGCCGGGATCTTGACGTAGAGGTTGGGGCGGTCAATTAACTGGTCGAGGTCGCGGGCGGCGGCGATAGTGCCGTCGGTGTCAGAGGCCAGCGCCGGATTGACTTCGACGGACACGTAACCGTCAACTCCGCCGGATGCTTCGTGTACAGGCTTCATGACCTCAAGGGCATCCATGATGTCCCGGGCGACTAGCGCCCAGTAGCTGTCCTCGATGGTGGCCCCGTCAGCAACCAGGCTCCGCAACTGTTCGTCGTAGTCGTCGGTCCCGGTCATTGCATTCTGGAAGATCGACGGGTTGGACGTGATTCCACGGACACCGCGATCAACCCAGCGACCGAGGTCACCGGAAGTGATCCAGCCGCGACGCAGGTTGTCGAGCCAGGGGCTCTGGCCCTGCTGGGCGTGTAGATCATGGAGTCGGGTCATGACCATCTCCGTTCAAGGCTCAGGAAGAGAGCAGATCGTTGGCAGCAGCCACTAGGGCTTCAGGAGTAATGCCTAATTCGGCCATGACTCGATTTCCGGGAGCCGAGGCGCCGAATCGATCGATGCCGATGCAGCGGTCAGCCCAACGGTTCCACCCGAAGGTCACTCCGGCCTCGATCGACACTGTGGGTACGTTGGACGGGAGGACCTCAGTCCGATAGGCATCGTCCTGGGCGGCGAAGTCCTCCATGCACGGCATGGACACGACCCGTACCGATCGACCAGCTGCGGTCAGGGTAGCCGCAGCGTCCATGGCGACGGACACCTCGCTACCCGTCCCGATGAGGACGATCTCGGGGGGATCGTCTGGCTCGGCCAAGATGTAGCCACCACGGGCGACAGCAGCGTGGTCGTGGGTACCGGGAAGCACGGGGACGTCCTGACGGGTCAGGAGCAGCGCGACTGGCCCATTGCCGTCGACGATGGTGCGCCAGGCCCCGGCGGTCTCGTTGGCGTCTGCTGGGCGAATGACCCTGAGCTCGGGGATGGCTCGTAGGGCGGCAGCGTGTTCGACGGGCTGGTGGGTTGGACCGTCCTCACCCACGCCCACTGAATCATGGCTCCACACGAAGACGTTCCGGGCGCCCGACAGGGCGGCCAGGCGCACGGCACCGCGCATGTAGTCACTGAATACAAGAAAAGTGCCGTTCACGGGCAGCATCCCGCCATGGAGGGCCAGACCGTTGCAAATAGCACCCATAGCGTGCTCTCGAACACCGAAGAAGATTTGACGTCCCTCGGGGCATTCGGACCCCTGTATGCCTTCGTTGGAGATGGTCGTGCCCGTATTACACGTCAAGTCGGCGCCGCCACCGATCAGGCCGGGCACCACGTCAACCAGCGCATGCAGGCAGGCGTTCCCGGCTTTGCGGGTAGCGACCGCTGCCCCCACCTCCCAGGAGGGGAGACGTTCCTCCCACCCAGCGAGCCCTCCACCGGCTATTGCAGCGTCCCACGCGGCACGGTCGGTGTTGGCGGTGGCCAGACGGTCTTCCCATTCGGCTCGGGCTTTGGCACCACGATGACCAGCTACGCGATAGAGGTCCAGTACGTCGTCGGGAACGTGGAACGGCTCGTCGGGTAGACCCATTCGCTCCTTGGTCTCACGAATTCCGTCGTCGGTCAGGGAGTAGCCGTGGACAGCCGAGGTGTCGACATCAGGAGACGGATGGCCTATGTGGCTCCGAAGGACGACCAGTGAAGGTCGGTCGACAGTGGCCATGGCCTCGCGAAGGCCACCCTCGATGGCGTCAAGGTCGTCGGCCGCTTCACCGAGTTCCACGACGTGCCATCCGTAGGCTCGGAAGCGGGCCGGAGCGTCGTCGGACAGTGCCAACTCGGTAGGCCCGTCGATTGTGACGTGGTTGTCGTCGTAGACGACAACGAGGCGTTCTAGGCCGAGGTGGCCAGCCAAGGAGGCGGCTTCGTGGCTAATGCCTTCTGCGAGGTCGCCGTCGCCGCAGATAACGAAGGTGTGGTGGTCGCAGATGTCGGCTCCGAAGCGTGCCCGGAGGTTTCGTTCGGCGATGGCCATGCCGACGCCGTTGGCGATGCCCTGGCCCAGTGGGCCCGTAGTGACTTCGACGCCGGCGGTATGCCCGACCTCCGGATGGCCTGGTGTAGCCGAGCCCCACTGACGGAAATCGCGAAGGTCGTCGAGCGTCAGCCCGTGACCAGTCAGGTACAGCATCGAATAGAGAAGGATTGAGGCATGGCCTGCCGACAGGATGAAGCGATCCCGGTCGGGCCAGGCAGGATCGGCGGCGTCGTACGAGAGCACCCGGGTCCATAGGACATGGGCCAGTGGTGCCAGGGCCATGGCGGTGCCCTGGTGGCCGGATCTGGCGGCGTGGGGGGCGTCCATAGCCAGCGAGCGCACCACATCAATGGCCCGGTGCTCTGGAGCGTGCGTCATGAGTCTCACCTTTGGCCGCCGCAGGCCTTCCTGGAATGGAACGGACCGGACCCTAACCGCGCCCCTCTGTCGGTCCAGCGACCGATTCGAGGAGGAGAACCGAGGCCGTGAATCCGTGGAGGTGGTGGGTACCTCCCACAGGCCCGATCTCCCCGGCGCAGGCCATGCCGGCGACCGCGGTGGTGCCGAGCTTGTCCACCAGAAGGCCGGCATCGTGGCCGGGAGAGCCGAACAGGTGGCTTCCTCTACCGTTACACGTGAAAGCGAGTGCTCCAGCGGCACGTCGGTCGGTGAGTCGATCTTCCAGATCAGCCGTAGCGGCTTCTGCGTCCCGAACTTGGAACTGCACCGTGGTCCCGATGGGCACCGTGTCACCGATGGCCAGTGCCCCGGAGGGGCGGTCGACACCCATGATCGCCCGTATAAGGAAGTCGCCGGCACCGAAGATCTCTATGTGCTCATCGATGACGATCCCGAGATGGAGGCCGTGTCTGATCCGGGCGGCGGTCGCTTCATCGGCGGTCGCTAACAGGCCCGTGAGTTGTTCGAGGGCCGGTGCCCCTGCCAAGGACCTGATCATTGGCCCGTCGGCATCGGTCACCACCATAGGTTCGCCAATCGGACGACAACCGGTTGCCACTATGGCTTGGACGTCGGCGTCTACTGGGAGCGCTATGGCGACCGCACCATCACTGAACGTCTGATCGTCCAAAATCAGGTGGTTGCCGCCAGGCCGCGATACGGCTGATGCCAGACCACCCACCAAGGTGACCTCGGAAGCCACTCCGGCCGCTAGGCGCGATGCGTCGAAGGTAAATGGGTCAGCCATCAGGGCTAGAGCCTGACCGGGCTCGAGGTCGTTGGGTAGGTCTGGGGACTCCAGGCGCAGTGGACGAGCATCTTCGACGAGCGCGGTCCAGAGGACAATTGACGGGCCATCTTCGATCTCCTGACGGTGAGCCAGGGTGCCACCCGCAGAACTCCCCAGCAGGACTGAAGGGGCGAGGCCTTTTTGGACGGCTCGGGCGATTCTCGGGGTGTGGTGCACGTGTGGCCCTGAGGTAAACAACACAGCCAGCCCTGGTCGGCCTCCCGTGCGTTCAAGACTTTGGCCGATCACCTCGGCCACAGCGATAGCGGGGTCGGGGTGCTGGCTCACCGCCGTGGCGCAGCGGTTCGTAACGTGCTTCACGTTGCGGTGGTCGGTGGATCTGAGGGTGGAAGGAGGGTGAAAGGGACGACGGTGGCTGGCCCTCGGTCGACGCTGCAATGGGCCTCCACGGTGCCGAACTCCTCAAACTCCAATTCAGCACGGACCAGTCGGTAGCCGAATCGACCGGGCTCAACCGATAACGGTTGGACGTTCCGGGCGATTTGCTCCTCATCCCGGGTGAAGACGACCTCCAACACCCCCTGGCCACTGTGGTCCTCGGGGCAGCGGACCACGACCGCCAGATGAGGAGACCAGGTGACTGGAGCCGGTGTGGGTGAAGCGGCACTGAACTGGATGCCGGTGAGGTCAATATGAGTCGCTCCGCCGGCTACGGAACGGAGGTCGATACCTTCGAAGAAAAGTGCGGCAAGAATCTGCATGATAGGAAGATACGGGCGCGGCGGTGGTCTTGGTGCGACTTCGGGAAAGTGAATATCTCGTAGCCAAATCCCGTCAGAGCGCCCTGCCGGACCCCAGTACGAGCCGTAGCATGGCGACCCGTGAACAGGCGCCTCGTTCTGCCACTGACTCTCCTAACGGTTGCTGTCCTAGCGGGTCTCCAGGCCCAGCGGACCGACCGTGCATCGGCGGCTATACAGGTTCAGGTCTCTGATACCGATAGTGCTGGTGTTGGTACGCCGCTGCTGTCGGTCCGTCGGATTCCTGAGTTTTTGCAGGCACCGACCGCCCATCGGAGGCTCCGAGAGGCGCTAGGGGAGCCAGTGGCCGCCCTGCCAACCGGAACTTGCTTGTCGGTGGCCGAATACGGCCAGGAACTCTTCTCCGTCGATGCGGCGGCACCCATGACGCCGGCTAGCGCTCAGAAGTTGCTGACCGCCCTCGGGGCTTTGCGGTTGCTGGGCCCCGGATCTGTCTTGACTACCACGGTCGTGGTCGACGAGCCGCCGGTGAACGGTGTTGTCCGGGGTGATCTGTGGCTCGTGGGTGGCGGAGACCCTCTTCTCATGACGGCGCCCTATGCCGATCGGTTCGAGGATCCGATCGCCTGGTCAAATCTCGCTGATCTGGCCGACGACGTAGTGTCCGCCGGAATCCTCGAGATTGAGGGCGGTGTGGTCGGTGACGAGGAGCGATATGACCGGATTCGGTACCTCGGCACGTGGCCCGACCGGTTCAAGCCAGGTTGGTCGATCCAGTCCGGTCCACTGAGTGCTCTCTCGGTTGACGACGGCTTCGTCAACTGGGATCCAGTGAACCCGGCCTCGTCGCTGAGCGTGCCGGCTGATAACCCGGCGATATTGGCCGCTCGCTTGTTCGACGACCTGCTGGAAGAGCGGGGTGTGGTGATCCGGGGCCGTCCGGATTCAGGGACCGTGTCAGGTGTCTTGGAACAGCACACGGTGGCCAGTCTTGACTCCCCACCGGTCCGGCTGCTCGTGGAACAGATGCTGGTGGAGAGCGATAACACCACTGCCGAGTTGCTGGTCAAGGAGATGGGGCGTACTGCCACCGAGCGTGGGACCACAGTACGTGGCCTCTCGGCCCTGCTCGATGCGCTAGACGCGGCTGGGCATCCGGTCAACGGGGTGGTGCCCCACGATGGCAGTGGGCTGGACCCGGACAATCGCCTCACGTGCGGCCTCTTGGCCAGCGTTCTGGACGATCGACATTTGGGGTCGACCCTGGTGGACTCACTCCCGGTGGCGGGAGGTCGGGGAACGATGAAAAAGCGCTTCGTCGGTACTGCCGGCGAGGGTCGAGTCCGGGCCAAGACGGGAACACTGCGAGGAGTCACTAGTCTGGCTGGGGTTGTAGATACGCCGGCCGGGAGGCGTCTGGCCTTTGCCCTGGTTAGCAATGGCGAGCTGCCGTACGAAATCCGTGAACTTCATGAGGACCTGGTGCTGTCGTTGCTCCCGTACCCCGCCGGACCAGAGGTCGATCTCCTGTCGCCCCTTCCGGTGGTCGATCCCCCTGTGCCCCAAACATCAGGGGGTTGACGATGGGGGAGGTCCGGCGGCTTCCTATGTTCCCTCTGGGTACTGTCCTCATGCCTTCGGGATTCCTCCCACTGCATCTCTTCGAGGAGCGGTACCGGCGGATGATTGTCGACCTGTTGGAGGGTGACCGAGAGTTCGGCGTGGTGTTGATCCGCCGGGGTAGCGAGGTCGGAGGCGGTGACGAGCGTTGCGATATTGGAACCAGGGCTAGGGTCTTGGAGGCCCGTGAGGCCCCGGATGGGCGATGGTCGGTGGCAGCGGTCGGACTTGAGCGCCTGTGCGTCCATAGATGGCTTCCTGACGATCTCTATCCATGGGCCGAGGTGCGGTCCATGCCAGACGCTCCGGGTCCTCCCGTGGCGGAGGTCGCGTACCAGAGGGTCGTAGGGTCGCTTCGGAAACTGCTGGCGGGTCTGGCGGAGTTGGGTGAGCCGGTAGCCGAGATGATGTTCGAGGTGGCTGATGACCCGGGCCTGGGAACATTTCAGTTGGCGGCTCTGGCCCCCATTGCCGTACACGATCGGCAGCGGTTGTTTGAGTGTGGCCGGGCGACCGAACGTGTGGTCCTTCTGGAAGAGATGTTGGGCGAAGCCCAGGAGGTCGTCGACATTCGTCTTCGGGGTTCCTGAGAACCTCATTCCTGAGGGTTTGGATTGATGCCCGGGCTCCATGGGAGGTTACGACCGGGCTGGATCCGCGGGCCGCCGGTAGCGTTGCTACCCATGGCTCCCGATCGGACGTCAGGTGACCTTCCGGACCTGCTACGCCGCTACGTGCGTCAGGAGACGATGGACCCGCTTCGGAGTCTCGGCCGTTTCCTTGGCCTCGGTATCGCCGGCTCGGTGATGATGGGGGCCGGGGTGGTCCTGGTAGCCGTAGGAGCCTTACGTCTTCTCCAGGACTGGTCGATGTTGAGTGGCTCCTGGTCCTGGGTCCCATATCTGGTGGTGGCCATTGCGCTTTCAACGATCGCTGTCCTCGCCGGCAAACGCATCTCGGTCAGGTCGTCGCTCGGTGGGGGGGCCGAACGGTGACGACAGAGAATCCAATAACCCGTGAGGAGCTGGAGAGCGAACTTCGTGCGACGGTGGGATCGGGCAGCGGTTCTCTTGTTGAACGACGGTCATCGGTTGTTGTTGTTGTTGCGGTCGCAGCGGTCACCCTGGTGGCTGTTGCGTGGCTCGTGGGTCGGCGTGCTGGTCTCCGTCGATCCACGGTTGTCGAGGTTCGTAGGATCTGATGCTCCGATTTCCGGGAGGTCTCGGGTCGGGTCTGCTGGGCAACGCCATCCGGCGGGGCCTCTGGGGAGGCTCGCGTGCATGGCAGATCGTTCTGGCCGTGGTTGTCCTGGGCCGCCTCGTTCGTGCGGTGAGTCGTCCGCGACCAATCACCCTGACGGAACGCCTCGGCGTTGGCGAAACTTTGGAGGTTCGGCATCTGCCCGCCTCCGATGGGACAGGCTTGAGGAATGGCTCAGGGCCCGGTGCCGGCGTGAAAGCGGTCGAGGCGGGCTGATGCAGGTTGAGTTGCGGAACCCCAGTCGAACGATGGAGTTGGAGGGGCCTATGGCGGTTACAGCACTCCTCGCCCGGCTGTCACTGAACCGCGAATCAGTACTGGTGATCAGAGACGGGACGTTGGTCCCCGGTGACGCGATGCTTGCCGACAGCGACCGCGTGGAGATTCGTTCGGTCATTTCAGGGGGAAGCCTATGAAGTGCCGTGTCTGCCGGGAGTCGGCGGTCATCGACATTCGGCGCCACAACGCCAACTTCTGTGTGGAGCACTTCCTGCGACTCTGTCGCGATCAGGTGGCCAAGGCCATCGACCGCCATGAAATGTTGAGCCCCGGGGACCGGGTTTTGGTCGCCATCTCGGGCGGTAAGGACTCCCTCGCCCTTTGGGACATCCTGATCGACTTGGGTTACGAGGCCGACGGTCTTTACCTCGGCCTGGGTATCGGCGACTACAGCACCTCCTCGGAGGGGTTTGCCCGGCGATTCGCCGAGGAGCGGGGCCTACGTCTCGAGGTAGTCGACCTCCAGGAGGACTACGGATTCAATGTCCCCGAAGGGGCCCGTGCCGCACGCCGTGTGCCGTGTAGCGCCTGTGGCCTGTCGAAGCGCCATCTGTTCGATGAGGCGGCCCGTCGCGGCGGGTACGACGCGGTG
>PAXM01000001.1 GCA_002714485.1 Acidimicrobiaceae bacterium | reverse complement strand
GAGCGCCTCGGACTGGAACGACTCGACCATGCTCGACGCCAGCACCGCTACGAGGGCGAGGTGGCCGCTGTGGAGGCCCGGCTGGTCGAATTGGACGGCAAGCTCTACGGGGGTGCCATCACGTCGCCCAAGGAGGCCACCAGCCTCCAGACCGAGATGGGCCACCTCCGTAAGCGGCAGGACGACCTCGAGGGTCAGGTGCTCGAGATCATGGAGATCCTCGAACCGTTGGATGGTGAGTTGGTGACGCTGACGGCCACCGGCGAAACCCAGGATTCGTCGATCGCGGCGGCCCGGACCATCCTCGACGAGACGGAGGCCGAGATCGTGGACGAGTTGGCCGCCTCGGCCGAGCGACGGACCGCGGCGCTGGCCGACGTACCCGAGGACGTGCTGGGTCGCTACGAGAAGGGTCGGCCGATGTTCGGTTCGAGCGCCGTGGTGCGCTTCTCCGGATCCGACTGCAGCGGGTGCCCCTACTCCATGCCCGCCATGGAGGCCGACCGGGTCAAGTCCATGGCGGCCGGTTCGCTCACCGACTGCAGCGAATGCGGTCGTCTCGTCGTCCGCTGACCCGGGCCCGCTGGTGCTGATCTGGTTCGTGGTGGGTGCGGTGGTCGCCGTGGCCCTCGTCTTCGACAGCCCGGCCATGGACTTCCGCCTCGTGGTCCTCGGGGCGGTGCTGCCGGTGGCTGAGGGCGCGGTGGGCGGTCCATGGCTTCTGCACACGTTGCTGGCCGGTGTGATCCTGCTGGCCGTCGTGATGCTGGTGGCCCGTGGTCGTCGTCTCGTGCAGCGCCGTTGGCTGGGCGTGCCCATTGGCCTGATGGCCCACCTGGTGCTGGATGGGACGTGGTCCGACACCGACGTGTTCTGGTGGCCGTTCGCCGGTCTCGATGCCCTCGGTGGATCCCGGGTGCCGGAGTTCGGTCGGGGAGCGACCGGGCTGCTGCTGGAGGTCGTCGGGCTGGTCCTCGGGGTCTGGGCGTGGCGCCGGTTCGGTCTCGATGATCAGGCGGCCCGGCGTGCGTTGCGAACCGATGGTCGTCTGACCGCTCTGAGGAGGGACTGATGCTTCACGTGGTCCGCCATGGCCGTACCGAAGCCAATGCCGCCGGGTTGCTGCTCGGGCGTCTCGACCCGGACCTCGACGAGGTGGGGGAGAGGCAGGCCGAGCAGGTCGCCGCGGCGATCGGTCCGGTGGACCGGGTGGTGTCCAGCCCGCTGTCGCGGACCCGCCGCACCGCCGAGGCGTTCAGCCGGTCCCACGGTTCGGAGGGCTCGGATGGTTTGTCCATTGAGCTCGACGAGCGGTGGATCGAGATGGACTACGGGACGTTCGACGGCCAGCCGGTGGCCGGGGTGCCCCGCGAGACCTGGGCGGCGTGGCGGGCCGATCTGGACTGGGCCCCACCGGAAGGCGAGTCCCACCGATCGCTCGGCCTTCGGGTGCGGGCTGCCCTCGATGACCTCTTCGAGGCATCCCGGACGGAGGAGATCGTGGTGGTGACCCACGTATCGCCCATCAAGGCCGCGCTGGCCTGGACCCTCGGGGTGGGCGACGAGGTGGCGTGGCGCACGTTCGTGGCGCCGGCCTCGATCATGACCATCGGTGCCGGCCCGGCTGGTCCGTCGTTACGGGGCTTCAACGATGTGGCCCATCTCCGGAACTGAGAATTCTCCGGAACAGAGAATTCTCCAAACTTGAGAATCTCAGGGCATGAACTGGCCGGCGTCCAGATCCCGGATGGCCGTGATGGACCGGTCCAACATGCCGGTCACCAACTGCACCGCACGGTCGTTCACCAGTTCCACGCTGCCACCAGCCTGAATGGGGTAGCAGAGGCAGAACAACACGGTCCGCCGGTAGTCCTCGAAGAGCTGGTCGGCCGGGTAGTCGATGCCCTCGTCGGCCAGGCAGGTCCGGTAGAGGTCCAGCAGGTGCTGTTCGTGGGCCCGCCGGTCCTCGATGGTCAGGCTCTGGCTGATGAAGTAGCCCACGTCGTAGGCGCCCGCCGTGCGGATGCAGATCTGCCAGTCGATGGCCGTGACCTCCGGACCGGCGTCACCGGGTGTGAAGAACAGGTTGTCCAGTCGGTAGTCGCCGTGGCAGAGGGTGGTGGGGCCTGATCGGAAGGCCATCATCTCCTCGGCGGCTGCGGGGAATCGTTCGCCGATGGATCGGATGTCGTCGCCGAGGTGGTCGCCGAAGGCGGCCAGGAACGGCTCCCATGCGGTGGCCACCCCGTGCTGGACGCCCTGGGGCATCGGTGGATCCCAACCGAAGGGGACCCAGGCCAGTTGGTCGTCGAAGGTCGGCGACTCCCAGAAGGCCGCGTGGTGGCGGGCCAGAGCCCCAATGGCGGCCTCGGCCAGGTCCAGCGGACAGCCGTCCAGCTGGCTCGCCACCTCGGCGTCGGCCAGGTCCTCCATCAGCAGGACGAACTCGTCACTCTCCGGGTCGTGGTCAGTCGCGAAACACCGTGGGGTGGTCAGCGGGCTGTCGTCGGCGGCCGTCCGATAGAAGGCCACCTCCTTGGAGTAGAACTCGAAGGTCCGGGCCACGAACCGGGTGGTCTCGTCGGTGACCGGCGACTTGAGGATCACCGTCTCCGGCCCTGAGCCGCCCTCGTAGTTCAGGCGGAGTCGGTGGATGAGCCCCATGATCCCGACGCCCTGACCGATCAGCTCGGCCTCGAAGCCGGTCACCGAACCGCTGTCGAGTGAGCCGGCGTCCTGGAGCGCGGTGGTCAGCCAGGCCGGGGTGACCTGATCGACGGCGGCGGGAAATCTCTGATCCGACATGCCCGTCGGCCTCAGCGGGCGGCTGCGAAGCCGACCTCGAGATCGGCGATGATGTCGTCCAGCGTCTCGAGGCCCACCGCCAGGGCGCCCGGGATGCCGATGGCCGTGTCGGTCCCGCCCTCGAGGGCCTGCAGGCGGGCCTCGAGCACCATCTGGGTGGGGTTCATGATCCGGGTGTAGATGTTGCCCACCTCGGCCAGAGCGAACAGGTTGGCCGCGTGCTGCGAGTCGCGGAACACGTACGACGTCGTCTGGTAGATGGGCACGGCCCGGCTGCCCGTGGTCGGGTCGGGCTCCTGGCCGGCATGGATCTGGCGGGTTTCGAATCCCCATTCACTGCTCATGGCGAGTTCCTGTCTGGTCTGGTGTCTGATGCGATCTTCTGACGGGTCCCGGGGACGGGAAGTCAGTCGTGGTCGTCGAGGCCGCCCGATGACGGGGGGCTGAAACCGTCGGGCCACCTCGTGGTGTCGTCGTGGCGGATGCCGTCGAGGACCACCTGATCGAGCTGCGCTCCGGAGAGGTCAGCGCCGACGAGGTCCGAGAGGCTGAGGTCGGCACCGATCAGCGAGGCATCGCGGAGGATGGCGCCGGAGAGGTTGGCGGCCCGCATGGTGGCGCCGTTCAGCATGGCGCTGCGTAGATCCACGCCGCCGGCGAACACTCCGGTCAGGTCCGCCTCGCGCATGCAGGTCCTGGTCATCGACGTCCCGGCCAGGGTGGCTGCGCCCAGGGCCGCCCCGGTGAGGTCGGTGGCCGTCATCCAGGCGCCGCCCAGATCGGCGCTCCGGAGGTCGGTGCCGGTCAGTCGGGCGCTCCCCAGCCATGATCGGCTCAGCACAGCGCCCCCCAGTCGGGCGTCGGTGAGATCCGCGCTCCACAGGTTGGCGTGGTGCATGTCGGCGTCGGCGAACACGGTTCCCCGACAGATGGCATGTCGCAGATCGGCGCCCACCAGGCGGGCGTCGGACAGGTCCGACCCGGAGAGGACGGCCCCACCCAGCCAGGCGCCCGTGAGGTCGGCGGCCCGGAGGTCGGCATCGGTCAGGTCGGCGCCGGCCAGGTCGGCATCAGCGGCGATCTGGTGACCCCGGACCTCCATGGATTCCTGCATGGCCATGGAGACTAGAGCAGGGGGGCTGGGGCAGCATGTGTCGGTGCCTGTCCTCCTCGCCGGTCTGTCGGCCATCGCCTTCGGTTGTGGAGATCTCCTGGGAGGTGTGGCGATTCGCCGCTCCGGACGTCAGGAGTCGTCGCTGGGTCTGGCCATGGTGGCCACCATGGTGGGTGCCGTCCTGATCGGCACCTACGTGCTGGTTCGTCCACCGGAGGTCGTGCGCTTCGCCGATGTGGCCTGGCCGGTGGCCGCAGGGCTGTTCATGGCGGTCACCCGACCGTTGATGTATCTCGGCATGGCCCGGGGGCCGGTGGCGGTGTTCGCTCCGGTGTTCGGGCTGACGATGATCGCCGTGCCGGCCGTCATCGGTCCGTTCATCGGCGAGCGTCTGGCCGGCCTCGAAGTCCTGGGAGTGCTCTCAGCGGTGGTGTCCGTTGTCCTGTTGTCAGGGGAGGGCGGGGTTCCCCGGCCGGGTCGGTTGCTGCGGAGTCCGGCGGTCGGCCTGGCCGTTGTGGTGGGTACCAGCATCGGCATGGGTGGCGTCTTCCTGACCCAGGCGGCTCCCGAAGCAGGTGAGTTGCCGGCGTTGCTGGTGTTGGTGAGCGGCCTCGTGGTGCTGCCGGTGTTCCACCGGGTGCGGATCGGAACCTTCCGGCCCGACCGGGCTGTCGTCGGCTTCGGGGTCGTGCTCGGCGTGTCCAGCGGCACGGCGATGGTCCTGAGCACGGCGGCCTATCTCCGGGGGTCCGCCGCGGTGGTCACGGCGTTGATCGCCCTGGCCCCGGGGGTGAGTGTGGTCATCGCGTGGCGCTTCCTGGGCGAGCGCCTGTACCTGCTGCAGGCGGTGGGCGGCGCCTTCGGCGTGGCGGCCGTGGTGGCGTTTGCCATGGCCGGCTGATGGGCTGGCGTCAGGCTGGCCGTGTGGGTGACGGTGAGTCGACCTGTAGGCGGGGTTCTGTCCACCGGGCCCTTGCGGGNTTCCGGNTGGGTGACCATCCATCTNTGCGGCCAACCCGGGAGGATCNGCGGGCGGACCACCCTCTCCCTGTTCGGCCTTGCTCCGGATGGGGTTTGCCGAGCCGNCCGGGTCACCCCGGCCGCTGGTGCGCTCTTACCGCACCGTTTCACCCTCACCTGTGCTTTTCGTCCCGAAGGAGTGCGAGCCATCGGCGGTCTGTTTTCTGTGGCACTTTCCTGCGGGTCGCCCCGACTGGCTGCTAGCCAGCATCCTGTCCTTCGGAGCCCCGACCTTCCTCAGCGCGTAGACCACGCCGCGGTCACCCGGTCGACTCACCGTCATTGACCAGTCTGGCCTGAGATTTCCCTTGCGTCACCCAGTGTTGCGAACTAGCAACGCGCGGACATGGATATCCTCCTTGACGCCTCCAGCCAGCCATCGATGGCGAACCCATCAACCACCCCGTTGATGGATCGAGTAATCGTGGACGTTGACGCGCTCGCAGCGGTTGACACCAGCGGCCAGTGGTACCTGCATGGTGCCTGTCGGGGGCTGGATGCGGCAATCTTCTATCCGGACCCCGACGTCGTGGAAGACGTTGCTCGTGCACTTGCCGTGTGCGCGGGCTGCGATGTGCGGGAGACCTGCCTAGCCCATGCCCTGGGCCGCCGGGAACTCACCGGCATCTGGGGAGGGACGACCGAACGGGAGCGCCGCCAGGTGCTCCGTCGTCGTCGTTCGGCCTGACGAACCCGCGTCGACATGCTGCTGGAGGATCATGGCGGTTGGCCCGGCCTGCTCGACCGTCTGTGTAGGGGAGAAGACCTGTCGGCGCTCGAGGCTGAAGCCGTCCTTGCCGAGATCCTTAGTGGTGATGCCGAACCGGCCCAGATCGCAGGATTCCTAGTTGGGCTAAAGGTCAAAGGGGAGACGGCTGAGGAAACCACTGGACTTGTGCGGGCCATGGTGTCGAAGGCTGAGCCGCTGGAGTTACCCGAGGGCACGATCGACATCGTGGGTACCGGTGGGGTGACGAGCCGCAGGGACGCCGCCCTCAACGTTTCGACCATGGCCTGTTTCGTTGCCGCCGGCGCCGGGGCCACGGTCTGCAAGCACGGAAATCGCCGTGCATCATCCACCTCGGGTGCCTTCGACGTGCTCGAGATTCTGGGCGTAGACATCGATATCTCTCCCGACGAGTTGGCCGCCCAGGTGGCGGAGCACCGAATCGGGTTTGCCTTCGCCCGTACGTTCCATCCTGCGATGCGTTTTGCCGGACCCATTCGCGCCGGTCTGGGGATCCCCACCGTATTTAACGTCCTGGGGCCGCTATCTCATCCCGGGCAGCCTCGACGTCAGTTGATTGGTGCTGCCGATCCTGCGCTGGCCGACCGGATGGTTGAGGTCTTCAGGGTGAACGAATCGCTCCACACGTGGGTGGTCACTGGACATTCTGCTCTCGACGAGATTTCGCTAACTGGACCCACTCGGGTCGTCGAACTTCGGGACGGCAAGGTAGGAGAGTGGATCCTGGACCCGACCGACCTGGGCCTCTCCTTGGTCGACCCCGCCGAGTTGGCCGGAGGTGATCCCGAACGCAACGCCGAGATCACTCGGATGCTCTTCGATGGTTCGGAGACCGGTGCGCGTCGCGACATGGTGGCGCTCAACGCCGGGGCTGCTCTAGTGGTGGCTGGTATCGCCGATGACATTGCCGACGGGCTGGAGCGAGCTATGACGGCCATAGTCGATGGTTCGGCTGCTGCGACGCTGGCTTCCATCACCGAATGAGTTCGCGTCACGGTCTTTTCAGCATTCGGGTGAGGGGCCAGAGGGCCGTTCGCCGCTAGCGAGGAATCTGACCATCAGATGGATAGCGCACGGGTTCCAGGTTGACGGAGCATGAGTCCACCTAGCTGAGGTCACGATGGTCGAGTCGTTTAGGTGCCGGGCGACGGACCGAGCCCAGGAAGACGGGGTGATCGGGTCCAAGTCACCGGCCAGAATCAACGTCGGGACCGGTGAACTTACTGGTAGACGGGTGGAATGGGCCGTGGGTGGAATCTGCCAGGCGGCGCACCGGGCTCGTAGTGCCACCCAGCGGTTGTGCTCGGCCCGGTAGATCGGGTCGTTGACGTTGGTGGGTTCAAATGACATACCGGGCAGCTGGTCACCGCAGGTAACCGCCACCCAAACTCCCTCGGCCAGCGTGTCACCGGTGTTGGCGTAGCCGGGAGCCTCGTTGCCGGAAACGGCGTTTCGTGCGCTGTTGACAATGGTGGTCTCCGCNGAGANGAGNATCGCCATGGCTTCGGCTAGGCGATTGGCNGTGGCCATTCCCAGTGCCTCGGGGAGCAGTGCTGGGCCTCCGGGACGGNCGAGGGCATCGACTGTGGCTGCCAGGAATGCGGTGTCGTCGACTTTGAAAGACCGGTCATCCACCTGGACGACAATCGGGCCGGCTTNCAGACGGTTCAAGACCTCGCGCAGTGGCTCAATCACCCCTGACGGGCAGGATCCGTCGTGAGTGCAGCGGCCTTCAAGGGTTCGGAGCGCAGCGAGGATGCCATGCGGGAGGTCGGCCGTCTCGTCGACGTCGGGCGGGACCACTGAGTCCAGGACCGCCGAGACGATCGCCAATTCGTCACGGCGCATGAGTTCCAGAGCCACCCGACTACCGAAAGACACCCCATGGAGGTGCCAACGGTCGATGCCCAATGCCTGTCGAACAACNACTAGGTCGATGGCGATCTGCTCCACGTTGACCGACGCGGGGTCGATCCCNCTTTTGATCAGCCGGTCCCGGCACGCTCGGTCTCCGGCCAGNGNGGCTTCTTCAGCGTCTGGGTGTCTCATTTCGGGACAGTCCATGGACGGGGTGGAGTCGCCTCCTCCTCGTTGGTCCACCAACACCACGTCGTGGGTATCTAGAAGTTCGGATCGTGGGGTTAGCCACCGGTACCGGTCGACCACGGCACGGCCACCGGGACCGCCGTGCAGGAACAGGACAGGGTTGCCGGTGGGGTNGGGGGCGTGTAGTACCGCTGCCGAGATTGATGCACCTTCGACCTCGATCTGGTGACANGTGACGGTCAGTTCGGAAGGGACCGGTTCACCGGGACAAGTCCTGATGGTGAGGTGGGTTGCCGAACCGCGCTCCTCATCGGCTGGCTTGGTAGTGCAGCCGTTCAAGGCGGCGACGAGGAGAACTGTCAACACGAGTGGGCCTGGGCGAATGGGCACCGCGGCAACGGTAGTCAGCGACTCCGGTGGTGATTGGGCCCGGCTCGGAAGGTTGGTGGCCGGTCGACTGATTCGGCCAGTACTCCGTCACAGTGGTCGACCACGATTCGATGAGCGTCTTTCCGAAGCCACGAGGCGACGCAGTGCAGTTCGTCCGCGAGCTCTTTGGGTAGTGGCCCGTCAAGTGGATACTGAGGATCAGGCGCGGGTGGGGGAATAGTGAGAAGTCGTGTTGCTCGGTTGCCCAATGGACTGGTNTCGACNAGGCGGCCGTCATGAAACTCAGCNGTNGANGTGCCGTCGACCAGNAACCTGAGGAGCCCCGATCGCCGTANGTNGTCNATTCGGTTACGGCGGTCNANGGCGGNGGCNAGCGCACNGGCTCTATTGCGCACTTCAGCGGCCTCNTCGAATCGCTCCTGTTCGGCCAGCAGGGCCATGCGGTCGGCTAGCGGGTGGAGGAGGAGTTCGGGCTGGTCAGTGAGGCCGNATTGGNCCGTCGCCACGATCGCTGCGTAGTCCTCCTCTGAGGTGTCGCCTACGCAGGGACAGGTGGCTACTCCGAGTTGGGCGGGCACGCACGGGCCGGAGCGGGGTGTTCTCCCTGGCCGCCCGGTGCATCGACGGAGCGGGACCACGGTNTCGATGGCTTCGATNATCNGNCGNGCCGTNGAGGTAGACGAGACCGGGCCGAGGTAGAGGNCGCCGTNCTTCTTCACGACCCGGGCGGCGGACAGGCGAGGGAACCGTTCACCGAGAGAGAGCTTGACGTAGGCGTATCGGCGCCAGGTGGTTCCGTGTCGGTTGAACCTCGGCTCGTGCTGGTGGATGAGGCGGATCTCGGTGACAGCGGCCTCNAGCGGACTGGAGCAGATCCGGTGGTCAATTCGTACGGTCTCTTTCAGAAGTTGGGCGGTCTTGCGTCTGTTGTCNGAGGAAAAGTAACTGCGGACGCGTGAACGTAGGTTGCTGGCCCGGCCGACGTAGAGGACGTCGCCTCGCNGTCCCCTGAAGAGGTACACGCCCGGTCTGCGGGGAAGATCCTCGGTGAGGCGGAGCTTGGTTGCCTGCGGATGGCCAGCCATCCGAGGTAGGACGAGGAGGTCTTCGAGGCCGGTCACGCCGAGAGCGCCAGCTCGTTCTAGGAGNAGGTGGAGCAGGTCTCCGGTGGCCAGAGCGTCGTCTAGGGCGCGGTGAGAGGGTTGGTGGTTGAGTCGGAANTGNNTGGCCAGTGTTCCCAACTTGCAGTTGGGAACTTCGTCGCGCAGTAGACGTCGAGCGAGTCCGCATGTATCAACGGACCGGTTCGCCAANGGGGGGCGTCCGGNCGCGNCCATGGCGGCCTTGAGGAACGAAAGGTCGAANTGGATGTTGTGGCCNACGACGACCGCATCCCCGAGGAATTCCAGTAGTGACGGGAGAACGGCTCTGATGGGAGGAGCGTCGACGACCATGGCTTCGGTAATGCCAGTCAGAATGGTGATCGATGGGGGAATNCCGGTTCCGGGNTCAACAAGAGTCTGGAAGGTGCCGAGGCATTCGCCACCACGCAGCTTGACGGCACCGACCTCGGTAATGGCGCAGTCGGCCGCCGAGGTGCCAGTGGTCTCAAGGTCAACTACGCAGAAGGTCACGTCGGTGAGAGGCATTCCCAGGTCGTCGAGGCTGCTTTGCCTGTAAATCGCTATTGGGAGACGGGNCACNAGGNCATCTAATCGAACATTTGTTCGTTACGCAAGCCATGGTCGGACATGCTCCAGAGAGCTCTGTCACAATCCATCGTCAGGATTGGCGCATGGATAAATCACGCGACATCGTCACCCCGGATATCACCGCCGCAGACACACTTACAATCGACTGTGCCACTTGCTCCCAGCGACACACGTCTACCTGTGATGACTGCATGGTGACCTTCTTCTGCAGTCGGGAGCCAGGAGACGCAGTGGTCATCGACTTAGGCGAGTTCCGAGCCTTGAAGGTCCTGGGCGACTCAGGCCTCGTGCCACCACTCAGGCACTCGAGCTCTACTTGACGGACACCTCCACAGCCGTCGTGAACTAGAGCCGACATGGAAGGCTGGTGGAATGGTTGCTGGGATGACGACCGATCCTTCGGCGCTAGCGGAACAACTCCTCTCTGTGGGCTTGGCGGCCGGGCTGGACGCCGGGGGTGTAGCTGGGGCCCACCCGTTCGACGATGTTCGATCCGAGATCGAACGGAGGCGAGAGGAGGGCCTTCACGGTGGGATGCAGTTCACCTTCCGGAACCCGGCCCGGTCGACGGANCCCGGGAGGATCCTGGCCGGAGCACGGTCCCTAGTAGTGGGGGCCAGGCGGACTCCGGCAGCCCGGTTAGCCGAAGTCGGAGCGGGCCGTATGCGGATTGCCGCCTATGCCCGCCACGATCACTATGCGGATCTTCGTCGGTCGTTGGAAGCTGTGGCCGTCAGACTTCGGTCCGAGGGGTGGAGGGCCGTTGTCGTGGCCGACGACAACGCCTTGGTTGATCGGGCAGCCGCCGTCCGGGCCGGGATCGGTTGGTGGGGGCGAAACGCCAACGTGTTGTTGCCAGGGCGCGGGAGTTGGTTCGTCCTCGGGTCGGTGGTTACCGATGCGCCGTTGCCGCCGTCGGTCCCATTAGATGACGGATGTGGAACGTGCCGGCAGTGCCTCGACGGATGCCCAACCGGTGCCATCCTTGAACGTGGGGTCATCGACGCACGACGCTGTTTGGCATGGCTGGTGCAGGCGCCGGGCCCGATTCCCCGAGAGTTCCGCGAAGCGCTTGGTGGGCGGCTCTACGGGTGCGACGAGTGTCAGGAGGTCTGCCCGGTGGGTCGCTCCGATCGAAACACCGAGGGGTCCACTGACCCAAGTGCCGACGTGGATATCGCCGAGGTACTTGANGCTTCCGACGAGGAACTGCTGGATCGGTTCGGCCGGTGGTACATCGCTGAGCGAGATCCACGGTTCCTCCGTCGGAACGCTCTGGTGGCGCTAGGCAANACCGGTCAGGGTTCGGACCCCGGAGTNGAAGGNCGGCTGANCCGGTGGCTCGCCGATCGGGATCCGCTCNTGAGGGTTCACGCCGTCTGGGCTGCCGGACGNCTCGGACGACACGACCTCTTGGTGGGGGTGGATGCCTCGGAGCCCGAAGTGGCCGAAGAGTTAGCGGCTGCTNGGGGCAGGGTNNGGCTGTGAGACGTCACCTCCTGGTCAGNAACGACTTCCCGCCGAAGGTTGGAGGCATCCAGTCCTACCTATGGGANCTCTGGCGCCGCCTGCCTGCCGAAGCCGTCGCTGTNCACACCACNCCGTACGNCGGAGCCGATCAGTTNGACGCCGAACAGTCCTTCGCCATCACCCGGTCCCGGGAATCGGTTNTGCTACCGNCNNCGATGGNGTCACGCCGGGTNGANCGCCTGGCTGAGGTCCACGGGGCCGAGCTGGTGATCTGGGATCCGGCGCTTCCGGTNGGCCATGCAGCGCATCGGGTGCACCGTCCGTACGCCTTGGTGCTCCATGGGGCCGAGGTCACTGTGCCCGGTCGCCTTCCTGGAACCCGTCAACTCTTGCGCCGGGTCCTGAGGGGTGCGTCGTTGGTCATCTGCGCTGGCCGCTATTCCGCAGCTGAGGCCGAGCGTGCGGCTGGGCATCCGCTGCCCACCGTGATCGTGTCACCAGGCGTAGACATTGACCGCTTCCGACCTCTTGATGCATCTGAGCGATCCTCGGTTCGTCGGGAACTGGGCCTTCCGGTAGACGCACCGCTTGTAGTGAGTGTCAGTCGCCTTGTACCGCGCAAAGGAATGGACACCCTGGTCCGTGCTGCCAGTCGACTGAGCAAGAGGATTCCCGACGCCGTGGTGGCCATCGCCGGATCAGGCCGTGACCGGGCCCGACTTGAGGGGTTGGTGGCGACGACCGGTGCACCGGTTCGACTGTTGGGACGGGTGCCCGACGAACTCTTGCCGGGTCTTTATGGCGCCGGCGACGTGTTCTCGATGTCCTGTCGAAGTCGATGGGCTGGGCTCGAACAGGAGGGCTTCGGCATCGTGTTCGTTGAAGCCGCTGCGGCCGGTGTCCCGGCAGTGGCCGGTGACAGCGGCGGTTCGGCCGAGGCGGTGGCCGACGGGGAGACCGGATTGGTGGTCCGCCGTTCCGGTGACTCGCTCCGGGTAGCCGAGGCTCTCGGAGACCTCATCGACGATGAATCCCGGAGGTTGGAGATGGGTCGCCGGGCCCGAGCGCGGGCTGAGGCTGAATTTTCCTACGACGTGTTAGCGGCTCGTCTACGGGAGGGGTTGGACGCAGCTGAACTCCGCTCTTGATCGGGGCCGAACGGGACACCCATCGTTGGAGCAGGGAGGACTATCGTCCAGAGGAGGAGGAGGATGATGACTGACCACGCCAGCCAGCACGTGATCGTGCGGGCCACGCCGGAACGCTGTTACGAGACGGTGCTTGATGTCGAGCGCATCCCGGAATGGGCCCCTGACATCAAGGAGGCCACCGTTCTGGTTCGTGACGACCAGGGTCGCCCGGGTGACGTGGCCTTCCGTGCAGCGGCGATGGGCCGTAGCACCACCTATACCCTCCGGTACAGCTACGGCTCCAATCCCTTGCGGATCTCGTGGCGCCTGCTGGAGGGTGACCTTCTGGAGAGGATGAGCGGCGAGTACGAATTCCTTGCCGTTCCCGGTGATAAGGATGCCACTCGGGTCGTCTACGACCTTGGGGTGGACCTACTCATCCGTCTCCCGGGATTCGTACGACGCCGGCTCGAGGCCAAGGTGGTTCACGCGGCCATTGACGATCTCAAGGCCCGAATCGAGGTCGGCGCGCCTGCCAGCTGACTAACCAGCAATAGATCGGCAAGGCGGTGCGCGACCTGGGTGGGGTCCTGATCGGCTTGGGGTCTGAAGGCCTTCGGCTCGACTCAGTTTCCTGACTGGATGGGCAGGAAAGATTGGTAGTTGTCGCAGGTGACCGGAGCTCCCTCGACGGGGGGCTCTCCGTCGCTCACCGGCACGTTGATGGCCTCAAGGGTGTCAGGGCCGGCGAGGAGTACGACTACCCGGTCGATCTCGGCCCCGATAACCAGTCGGTCAGCGGTGCAGACCAACATGGCGAAAGCCAGGCGATTGCCTGCGCTGTCGTCGTCCGGGAAGCCATTGAGCGTGTCGAGGTGCACTTCCAGGAGGCCGCCGTCCAGCACTGTCCCGATGACGCTGCTGCCTTCGGCGAACGGCGAGATGAGCCCGGCGTCCTGTTCGACGGCACTGGGACCGGCGAAAACCTCGGCCAGGATCACGTTGATAGATCCGTCGCCCTTGATCTCCCGGTCGACTGGTTCGAGGACTTGACGGTCGTCCTCGTCGACGCGTGCTAGGTAGATCTGTACCGTCTCGGTCGGTGTGGGTGCCTCGGTGGTAGTCGACGCCGCAGGGAGGAGAGCGTCGGGAAGGTTCACGGCCAGATCCCGGGTTGAGTCGTCCACCGGGATGCCACAGGCACTAGCGACTAGCAGCCCTACGACGAACAGGCTGTTGACGAGCAGCATGCGGGTGGATTGGGCGGTCGATGGCCGGATGGTGAGCGTCGTGCTGCCTGTCCTGTTCACCACTCCACCTCCGATTCCTCTAAGAGTGGGGT
>PAXM01000052.1 GCA_002714485.1 Acidimicrobiaceae bacterium | reverse complement strand
TACCTCGTAGGCCAGCAGAAGACTGATTTCCGTCAGAAGGCGTCGGAACTGCTCACTGGGCGTCTCGATCCGACGCATCCGGGTGAGCTTGTGGGCCACCAAGGGATGGTCGACGACGTGCAGGCCGGGCATGACAGACCACCCTAGGTCGGGAAGTTCATGGCCGGCGGATACGCAAAGGTCCCGTTACCGCCTCTTAGGCGTGTGCCATCAACCAATCCCTCAGAACCTCGGTTGCCGAGTTCAGCGAACGTCCCGGTGGAGCATTCAGCCAAAGTGGTTCCTCAGTGGTGACCGCCTCGCTTACCGGTCTGACAAGACGCCCTCGACGAACTAGGTCGCCAACCAGATGGTGCCAACTCAGGCCAAATGAGATTACTGTTTCTTTACAGGTAGTAGAACACGGCGTACCGTTCCAGCGCTGTACTGCGGCCGCCTAGAGTGCCGCAGGCTGACTCCCCCTCCATGACGACCACCGAAACGCTGCACGCCGTCCCGGAGTCCCGCTGGACCTCCGATGAGGCGTGGGTTGGGACCCGCCGTCCCGTTCTGGAGGCCCACGCGCTGCCTGCTGACTGCTACGTGGACGAGGCATTCTTCGCGGAGGAGCAGGACCGGGTATTCGCGACGTCATGGGTATCGGTCGGATTCTGCAACGAGTTGGATGCCCCCGGTAGCGCCATTGTGCGAACGGTGGCTGGACGGTCGGTCATCATCACCCGAAACGCCGACGGCGAACTCCGAGCCTTTCTGAATGCCTGCCGGCACCGTGGCACACAGTTGGTGGACGGTGACTGCATCTTGGGCAGCGTCATCCACTGCCCCTACCACCGGTGGGGATACGACCGCGACGGGGCGCTGGTGGCGACACCGCAGTTCGCAGACGCCGGCGTGGACGGCTTCGAGCCAACCGACTACGGCCTCCACCCAGTCCGCGTCGACGCCTGGCAGTGCCTTCTCGTGATTTGCCTCTCAAATGAGACTGTCCCGGCCAACAAATGGTTCGGCGACCTAGACCAGCGCCTTGCTGGCTACCGGCTCGGCAAGTGGCGCACGCACCTCACACAGAACATCGAGATAGAGGCCAACTGGAAGCTGATTAGTGAAAACTTTCAGGAGTACTACCACCTGCGCTGGGTCCACCCGGAACTGTCCAAGGTGTCGCGGGTGCAGGACCACTACCGCTACCAGGGCGCCGGCATGTACTGCGGTCAGACCACCACCCCCATCTCGAACGACGAACGTGGCGACTGGTCGGCCATGCCCCCCGTCGAAGGTCTCAACCACTCCGACATGGCAAGTGGACGTTTCATTGCCCTGTTCCCCAACACCCTGCTCAGCGTGCTTCCCAACCACGTGTTTGTGATGCACCTTGACCCAGTCGGCCCCGGCCTAACCCGTGTAACTGGCACCTGGTTGCTGCCTCCGTCCAACCCGCACGTGGCAGACGCTGACTTCGTCACCACGCGGGACTTTTGGCAGGACGTCAACAACGAGGACATCGACATCGTTGAACGCGGCCAGAGGGGCCTGACTTCGGGCGGCTATACGCCAGGTCGCCTTTCGCCACGATTCGAGGAACCGCTCCACCGGTTCCACAACATGCTCGCCGACCGCTTCACTGGGTCTACGCGCATCCCCGCTGGCGACGAATCTGATGACCAACCGCTCTACGGCACTGGGGTGAACCCGCTGCCGTGGCGTGGGGTCGACATCTAGGAGGAGGGAAACACCCCATGAGGAAGTGGCCCGAGAAGTACTCGGCAGGCGCCCTGATCAAGCACGGTCTGACCAGAGGTGACTGGCCACGAATGTGGCGTCGGCCGGAGATGCGATCGGCATACGACGTCGTCGTCATCGGTGGAGGACTCCACGGTCTGGCCACTGCGTACTATCTGGCAGAGAACCACGGGATTACCAACGTTGCCGTGGTCGACAAGGGCTACATCGGTGGTGGTGGCTCGGGCCGCAACACGGCCATCGTCCGGTCGAACTACCTCACGCCGGAGGGCGTGGCCTTCTATGACCGATCGCTCGACCTGTACAACACGATGGCAAACGACCTCAACCTGAACGTTATGTTCTCCAAGCGGGGTCACCTCACCCTGGCCCACACCGACTCGGCACTGCGGACCATGCACTGGCGTGCCGAGGTCAACAAGTTGCAGGGCATCGATTCGAGCGTCATCGATCCCCAGGAGGTCAAGAAGCAGGCCCCCAGCCTCGATGTGTCCCAGAACACCCGCTACCCGATCCTGGGGGCACTGCATCACCCGCCCGGTGGCATCGTCCGGCACGATGCTGTGGTCTGGGGCTACGCCCGTGGTGCCGATGTACACGACGTCCACATCCTCCAGGAGACCGAGGTGCTGGACATCGTGGTCGAGGGCGGTTCGGGTCCCGGCGGGAAGGGTGCCGGAGGCAAGGTCACCGGCGTGAAGACCAGCCGTGGCGACATCAGCTCCCCTATCGTTGTGAACTGCACGGCCGGATGGGCATCACTGATCTCCAACATGGTCGGCGTGCCGCTGCCCATCACCACCCACCCGCTGCAAGCCGCTGTCACGGAACCCTGCAAGGTCTTCCTGCCAACCGTGGTCGTGTCAGGTTCGCTCCACGTCTACGTGAGCCAAACAGACCGCGGTGAGCTCGTGTTCGGTGCGTCCGTTGACCCGGTGGGCACCTACCGGGTCAACGGCACCCTCGAGTTCACCGAGGAGCTCGCCGGGCACGTTCTAGAGCTCATGCCGGGAATCTCCAAGATGCGTTTACTGCGCCAGTGGTCGGGTTTGTGTGACATGACCCCGGACTACTCCCCGGTGATGGGCAACACGCCCGTTCAGGGCTATCTGGTTGACGTCGGGTGGGGAACCTACGGATTCAAGGCCGGCCCGGTGGCGGGAGAAACTCTTGCTGAAACGATCGCCACCGGCCGTAACGCGGACCTGATCGCAGCCTTCGGCATAGAGCGCTTCACCGAGGGAGACCTCGTAGGCGAAAAAGGCGCTGCGGCGGTGGGTCACTGATGATCGTTGTTCCCTGTCCAAACTGTGGCCCCCGGAACTCCGGTGACCTTCGCCCGGCTGGAGAGGTCGTCTCTCGTCCTGATCCTGCCACCTGCTCATTGAGCGAGTGGCGCGAGTACCTGTACATGCGGCCCAACCCGGCTGGCTGGCTCACAGAAACCTGGTACTGCCGTGGTGGGTGCCGTCGATACTTCACCATCGAGCGCAATACGGCTACCAACGAGATTCGTGGTCAGGAACCGTCATGAGCAATCGACTTCCCGTGCAACCAGGCGAGGTAATCGATCGGTCCAAAAGCCTTTCTTTCACCTGGAACGGCAAACAGATGACCGGCTTTGAGGGGGACACCATTGCCTCGGCGGTCGCCGCCAACGGTGTCGACGTGTTCGGCCGGTCCATGAAGTACCACCGCAAACGGGGCATCATGACCGCCGACCATTGGGATCCGAACCTGTTCGTTCAGGTCGGGGATGAGCCCAACGTCCGGGCTGGCAGCCGCAAACTTCAAGAAGGGATGGAGGTAGCCACCCAGAACGTGTGGCCGAGCCTGAACTTTGACCTGGCTGCGGCCAACCAGTTGATGGGCCGGTTCCTATCTGCGGGCTTCTACTACAAGACGTTCATGCGCCCCCAGTTTCTGTGGCCGCTCTACCAGAAGGTCCTCCGGAAGTTCGCCCCAGGCGGCGAGATCCACTGGAAGACCAGTACCCATGGCGCCTACGACAAGCGTTACGTCCACCCGGACGTCCTGATCGCGGGCGGAGGGCCGGCGGGCATGGGAGCGGCGCTGGCCGCAGCCGACGCCGGTGCCTCGGTCCTCTTGGTGGAGCACTACACCGAATTGGGTGGCCACCTGCGCTGGGGCGACGACGCCCAGCGGGCGGCGGCAGCTTCGCTCGCCGGCGCTTGTGAGTCGCACACCAATATCGAGGTACTCGTCGACTCGACGGTTAGCGGACGCTACGACCACAACTGGATCGCCGTAAACCAGCGGAGCCACGAAATCGCCCCCGAACGCCTCATCAAGGCACGGGCCGGCGTAATGGTGGTGGCAGCAGGCCTCATCGAGCGCCCCTATGTGTTCGATGGCAACGACACCCCCGGTGTCCTACTGGCTGGTGCGGCCCGGCGACTCATCAACCTTTTCGGCGTCAAGCCCGGCAACAAGGCCGTCGTGCTGACGGCCAACGAGGAGGGTGATGCTGCCGTCATCGACCTGGAGCGGGCCGGGGTGGAGATCGTGGCCGTGCTGGACGCCCGAAAGGGTGAACGCATCGTGTCGGTGGAAGGCCGGGGACGGGTATCCAAGGTGCAAATGAGCGATGGTCGGGCCGTGAGTGTCGACACCGTTGTCACGGCCACCGGTTGGACAGCTCCGACATCGCTGCTGAACATGGCTGGTGACCGACCCGTCTACGATTCATCGGCTGCCCGATACTTCTCGTCCGGCGACCTGCCCAGCAACATCCTCGTCACCGGTGGCCTCGCCGGCGACGGGTCGACCGTTGAATTGGAAGCGCATGGTCGGGCCACCGGTGAGTTGGCCGCTAACCGTTCGCTACGTCGCCGCCACGACCGGATCAGCCAGACGGCACGTGCTGGTGTCCCTACCTGGGTCAAGCCGGAAGAGATGGAAGACGACCGTGTTCCGCTGACTCGGAACCCGCATCCGGAGTACTACAAGAGCACCACCCACGGCATGGTCGACTTCTCCGAAGACGTTTCGTCCAAGGATCTACTCCAAGCCTCCAAGGAGGGCTTCGACTCCATTGAGCTAATGAAGCGGTACACCACCGTGACCATGGGTCCGGCCCAGGGAAAACTCGAGACGGTCAACGCCGCAGCCGTACTGGCTGAAGCCAACGGAGTGGCCCTGTCAGACATCGGGACCACCGTATGGCGGCCCCCGTACTCGCCGATCTCCTTGGGCGCCCTGGCCGGACGGATCCTGGAGCCGGTGCGTCGTTCCGCCCTGCAGGACTGGCACGAAGCCCACGGATCCTCACCGCTCCTGGCGGGACAGTGGGTCCGCCCGGACCACTACGGAGACGCTATGGCCGAGGCCACCAACGTACGGACCAATGTCGGGTTGATCGACGTGACGCCACTAGGCAAGTTGGACCTCCGTGGAGCCGACGTTCCGAAGCTCCTTGAACTGGTGTATGTGAACAAGTGGCAAAAGCTCGAAGTCGGTCGGGTGCGATACGGCACGATGGTGGCTGAAGACGGCGTCGTCTCCGACGACGGGGTGACCGGCCGCTTGGGCGAGAACCACTGGCTCATGACGACCACGTCATCGGGCGCTGGCGCGGTCTGGGAGATGCTCGAGGACTGGCTGCAGACCTACCGCCCGGAGTGGGACGTACATGTCACGGCCGTGACCGGCGGGCTCACGAGCATCAACGTCGCCGGCCCTAATAGTCGGACCCTGATCGAGCGCGTAACCGAGGGCGTCGACCTCGGTTCAGACTCCTTCCCGTATTTCAGCGTGCGCCGAGGAACCGTGGCCGGCGTCTCCGACTGCATCATCTGGAGGATCGGTTTCACCGGAGAACTCTCCTACGAGATTCACGTGCCATCCGGGTACGCCCTCCACGTGTGGGAAACCCTGTTGGAGACCGGCACCGACCTGGGCTGTGCCCCTTTCGGTGTCGAGGCCCAACGGATACTGCGACTAGAGAAAGGCCACTACATCGTGGGCCAGGACACCGACGGCCTCTCTAAGGCTCCGACGGCCGGCCTCGGTGGACTAGTGAAGCTGGACAAGTCCGACACCCTCGGTCTGCCCGAGTTGAAAGACGCCTACGAGCGATCCGACCTTCCAATTCTGGTGGGTATCCAGACCGTAGATGGCTCAATCGTCCCCGAGGAGGCCGCCCAGATCGTGGACGGCGACTCGAACACGATCTTGGGTCGGATCACATCTAGCCGGATGTCACCAACGCTGGGCCGATCGATCTGTCTTGGGCAGGTCGATCCGTCTCTGTCGGCTGCAGGTTCGGAGATCACGGTACTGCTGGCCGACGGCCGACGTATCAAGGCGGTGGTGCAGGAGCACCACGCACACGTCGACCATGAGGGAGCCCGTCAGCGTGTCTGAGACCACCATGCATAGTCCCGTAGAGATCGGCCCTCTCACCTCCCCTGACATGGGCGTGGTTCTGGCCGACGCCTACGCCACCACCAAGGTCCAGGTCCGGGCCGGGGCCTTAACGGCCGCCGCGACCTTCCTGGGCGGGTCTTACGGGAAAAGCAGCCGGAACGCCGACGGTGACCTGGTGTGCTGCACCCGGCCCGACGAGTGGACCATCTATGGGGCACCGGGTCGGTCCGAGGCCATAGCGGCGTCGGTGCCGACTGAAGGCTTCGTGACGGTCATCGACATCACCCACGGTCGGGCGATGTTGCGGATTAGCGGGGTGAACGCCACCGCGGCGCTGTCCAAGATCTGCAACCTTGACCTGTCCGATGAACTCACCCCCAACGGCGCCGTCTTCAGCGGCTCGTTGGGGGCTGTGGGCTGCGACTGGGTGCGCGATGACCAGCACAGCCAGACATCGTTTTTGATCAGCTGTGAGCGCTCGTTCGGGAAGTTCTTGTTCATCGCCGTGGCTGACGCCTGTACCGAGTTCGGGCTCTCGGTCCCACACGGCTGGGAGCTGCACGGACACTGACCTATTTTCGAGTTGGGCGCGTCAAAACGTGCCCTCAGATGGGTCCACAGGGTGAAGCCTTCTGAGACCGCTGACCTTTCGGGGATAGGCAAGAGGTCAGTGCGTGAGGTGCCCTAGGGTGCGGCGGCGATGGACCTCGCTGCATTGACCGCCACCGAGCAGAAGGCGTTGCTGGACGCCGGAAAGGCATCGTGTCGGGAGCTCTTGGCCGACTGTCGGACTCGAGCCGAGATGACCGAGCCAGTACTCAACGCCATACCAACCGTCCACTGGGAAACTGCTGAGGACCTCGCTAGTCGACTCGACGACAATCCAAACCTGCTCGAGGGCACGCCACTGCGGGGCCTTGTCACTGCCTTTAAGGATCTCAATGACACTGCCGGCGTCCTGACCACCCGGGGATCGGTGGTCTTCAAGGACCATGTACCAACTGAAGACGCCCCACTGATCGCCTATCTACGCCGGTGTGGCGTGGTGCCCGTCGGCAAGACCAACACACCCGAGTTCGGGAAGGGCTCCCATACCTTCAATCCGGTACTGGGCTTGACTCGCAACCCATGGGATCCGACACGTAGCGCAGGTGGTTCCAGTGGCGGTGCGGCCGTGGGTCTGGCTTGCGGGTCCCTCTCAATCGCCGACGGTTCCGACCTAGGTGGCTCGCTGAGAAATCCTGCGGCCTTCAACGCCGTGGTCGGTTTCCGTCCGACGACTGGATCGGTTCCCTTGGATGTGCACCCCGATCCCCGGACCGACCAACCGATCGTCGGCCCAATGGGCCGGACAGTGGCTGACATGGCCCTTCTTCTGGGGGTGATGAGTAATACCGAGGTGTCGACAGACCGCATCTCAACCACTCCCCGGGTGGCGTTCTCTCCCAACCTCGGGGACCTTCCGATGGATCCCGCCATCCGAACGAGCACGACACGGGCCGTCAAGGCATTAGCGGATGCCGGCTGGGAGGTGGAGGAGGCCTGTCCCGACCTCACGGGTGCCGATCGCTGTTTCGAGGACCTACGCGCCCTCTTCCAGACCTTCCACATGGCTGCTCTAGCCGACGACGAACGAGTAAAGGCGACCGCCCGCTACGAGATACGACTGGGACTTTCTCTAGGTGCCGATCGAATTGACGCGGCTGTAGCTTCCGAAGTACGCATCCGATCTGAGTGGGATCGGTTTTTGGTCGGGGGTCGGTTTGATGCGTTCGTGTCGCCAACCACCCAGGTACCACCGTTTCCGGTCGGCTTGGAGTGGGTTGACGAGATCGACGGGGTNTACTTGGACCACTACACCCACTGGATGCGNTCCTGTTCGAGGATCACCGTNACCGGGGCACCNTCTGCGTCNCTNCCGGTGGGGTTCACCGATGNTGGCCTACCGGTCGGCCTCCAGTTTGCTGGGCGACGTCACGGTGACGCTGACCTCGTGGCCCTCCTGGCAGCCGCTGAGGAGGTGTTCGGTACAGCGCCGGCGCCCGATATCGGGGCNTTGGCCACCCTCGATCCGACAACCCTTCCTCCAGGCCCACTGGACTGACAGCGAAACCGGGGGACGTCTGTGCCCCATGACCNCCAAGGGTGATTGCCNCCGATCCTCATTAGGCCGTAGATTGCGCGCACCCGCGCCGCCGCCGGGCGAAGTTCAACATCGGAGGTCTCCCCATGGAGGCAGTCACCGTCCCCCTCCGGGTATGGCGCACCGTGGTGCCACCTGAGTGGATCGATTACAACGGCCACCTCACCGAGGGCTTCTACGGCGTGGCGTTCGGTGATGCCAGCGATGCCATCCTGACGGCTTTGGGCTTCGGACCCGACTACCTGGCTGCCCATGGCAGCTTCTATACAGCGGAGACTCGCATCCGGTACCTACGGGAGGTGAAAGAAGGGGCGGAGATCTCTACCGACACGCTGGTCCTTGGTGCCGACGCCAAAAGGCTTCACATCCACCATGACCTGTTCGNCGANGACGACCCCGACCCGGTGGCNACCCAGGAGTGCATGCTGCTGCACGTCNTCCAAGGCTCTGGTGGCCCCNCTGTGGCCCCNATGGTCGAACCGGTGGCCTCAGCCGCNNTGGCGGCCGCNGCGGCCCATGCTGAAATGCCATCACCCGACCACGTCGGGAAGGGTGTGAGGACCCTTCGTTGAACGGCCCCACGGATAGCCGGACGTCGACCATCTCTTTGCTGCTCGGCGTCTGGGCACTATTTCTGGGGTTCGCCCTTCTGCAAGTCGGTACCGGACTGCAGCGCATCCTGCTACCAATTCGCGGCGAGTCTGANGGCATGGGTGNGGGTGCCATGGGGGTGNTCATGGCCGTGCATTTCGCCGGCTACCTNGTGGGGGCCAAGGTCATACCGNTCGCCCTGATGTCCGTAGGNCANATACGTGTTTTCGCCGCCCTGGCCTCNACGGGATCTACAGCAGTCCTGGTGAACGCTGTACTCGTCACCACACCCAGTTGGTCACTGGTGTACTTCGTAAGCGGCCTNTGCAATGCCGGGGTATTCGTCATCTTGGAGAGTTGGTTGAACGACCGGGCNACCAACGANACNCGTGGNAGCATCCTCGGCGCTTACATGGTGGTCATGATGGGTGGNACCGCCGGNGGCCAGTTGCTGCTGAACCTGGGNTCAGCTGACGGCCTCGAGNTGTTCGTCCTCTCGTCGGTACTCATCTCGCTCGCAGTGGTTCCNGTGACTCTGTCGGCATCCACCTCTCCTCCTATGCCGAGCACCGAAAAGATGCCGCTACGGGAGNTGTACCGGACGGTTCCNTCNGCTGTGGTGGGCATTGTCTTCTGCTCTTTCGTCGCCGCATCCGCTTCGTCGATGGCGGCCGTCTTCGGCACCACATCCGGCATGCGGGCCGGCCGTATCACCTTGTTCACCACTGCTGCGGTGGTCGGCGCNGTNCTACTCCAGGTTCCCCTTGGCTCGTTGTCCGATCGCTACCCACGTCGGGCAGTCATTTTCGGGGTCAGCAGTATCTCTTGTGGCTTGGCCGTGATCGGGGCACTTACCCCTTCGTCCAATATCACCCTTATCGGGGTGAATCTGGCATTCGGCGCCTTCGTGTTCCCGCTGTATGGCCAGTTCGTAGCTCTNGCCAACGACTGGATACCACCAGAAAAGCGTGTTGCTGCGGCCTCGACGCTTGTGCTGGCGTCGAGCTTCGGGGCTATGGCAGCACCCCTGACCATTGGCTTCACCATGGAATCCTTCGGTCCTTCGGCCTACTTCTGGACGCTCGCCATCATCCTCGGGCTCCTAGCCCTGTATCTGGCCTACCGGACACGAGTACGCCAACCCATTCCGGTAGAACGTCAGACACGCTTTCAACCGGTTGCGGCTCGGTCCGGCGAACTCGCCCACGCGGTGGGNAAGTGGGTGATGCACCCTCTGGCTGGGTGGCACAATCGACGCGACGATCACGAGTNTGAGGTNGACGAACGACATTCCAGCCACTCGACGCGNCCATGCGATGGAAGTGGTTGAAACACCACGAATGCCCTGGCCAGAGATCAGTGGATCCGGGACCACTCCTCCATCCGACACCCGTCGGCAGCGNTCGNCTCTTCACCAGCCCGCTGTTCATCGGCCGGGAACCACGACACAAGACCATCGGCTCCCTCGGCGTTGGTCCATGCANGACCTCCGGCGAGGAGGTCCAACGGTCCNGTGATCTGGCNAAACCNTTCCTCACCNAGCGACCACCCNTCCTGTNTGNCGACCGGTGAGTCCCAACGNTCGAAAGTGTCCTCACCAACCATCANGGCCGCTGCAGNCTCNTTNACTGGCGCGTATTCGACCANCGTTTGGAGTCGNGCNACCTCGGCTAGNAACCAAGCGTGGTCGTAGTAGATGGTGCTGGCCAAGATATCCCCCGGTCCGCTACCGGAGTCATCCCTCCGCCAGCCCGCCATAGCCAGTGCCGTATTGGCGTCGATCCAAGCCAACTGACGGACGAAGGCATCGAGGCCGGCGTCCACCCGACCCGGATTGATCCACCGGCGGCGTTGAAAGAGTTGCATGTAGACGACCTCCAATCAGGGGCTCTCCTCGAACGGGTCGTCCTAGCCGAGACGACACATGACGTTTGATTCTGCGAGCAGGGTGACGCAGCGAAGCCCCACTGCACAATTCCATGAGGGCATGGATGCGTCAAGCGGCGGGGTTTCCCCTGGCCCTCGAAGCTGTATTGGGTTACTTCAGGTCCAGTAGTTCCAGGGCTCTGGTGACGGCTGGATCCTTGGCCAAGTCGTCAACACGCTGGACCTGAGCGAGCATGGTGCGCCGCCGCAAGAAGTCATCAGGTTCCACAATCCATTCGTGGTTGGCCATGACGCGTACCTCAGCCTCAGTGTGCGGCACTAGTCCACCCATTGGCTCTCCCAGAGCGCGGTCGGCGTCGATAACGTCAAGCACCAAGAACGCCCGCATGCCCTGCCGACGCCACAGATCGGCGGCCACCCCGGGATCGAGCGCGAGGCCAGCGATCCGTTCGTTATAACGACGGCGCGCGGTCCTACCCGGTTCGCCATACCAACGGCGCACCGGTCTGCGTCCCGATAGTCCACAGGTCGCGGCGGCCTCCACGACCTCCTCCCCCACATTTAGGCAATCTGAGAGCTTCCCGCCCAGCACCGACACCACCCCGAGTGTTGCGTCGACTTCTACGGCATGCTCCCGGGACAGCTCTGTCCAGTCCCGTCCCTCAGCAGAACCGCCTGGCGGCACTACTAGGGCTCGCACTCCACACCGCTCAGCGATCACGTCGGCATCTGCCAGTGGCGTCCCCCGGTCTATACGGGCGTTGATCTGCTCCAGAAGGAATGCCCGGTCCTCGGCGGTAACAGACACCTGTGGGTCGTCCACCTGGGTGTCGGTGGTACCGATGACTGACCTCTCCCCCATCGGCAGCACGTAAAACAGTCGTTCGTCATCATCGAAGAATGCCAAGATCCGACCAGAGTCAGTGATCCGGGGTACCACCAGGTGGATGCCCTTGGAGAACACCAGGCGGTTCTCGGTCGTTGATCCCAGAAGTTCGCCGACCACTGGGACATCCGGCCCGCCGGCGTTGACGACCATCCGGGCGGTGGCCTCTAGGTCGCGCCCGTCGACGCGATCACGCATGGCGATCCGCCAACCATTCACTCCCTGGCCTGCGTCCAGCACCTCGACTCGGTTAGCGATGGTGGCCCCGTACCGCGTTGACCCTATGGCTAGTTCGGACACGAACCGGGCGTCGTTGTCGACCAGGAGGTAGTCGGAGTACTCGATGCCGCCGCGAACCATTGAGGTATCCACTGAAGGCTCGAGGCGTTCAATGGTGGCTGCGGACCGGTGACGGGGCGGCTGCGTCGCTAGGCGCCCTAGGCCCCAATAGGCAACGGCACCAAGCGCAGCGAACCAGGGTGGAAAGGGTGCACCACGGTCCAGGGCTGCCATGAACCGGGTTTCCGCGAGACGGGTCGGATAGGCACTGGCCAGCCGGTTGCGCGAATCGCACAAACCGGCAACCAATCTCAGGTCGCGGCTCTCTAGGTACTTGAAGCCGCCCCACACCATGCAGGAGGACTCCTGGCTGGTGCCCGAGCCGAAGTCGTGGCGTTCCACGAGGGCGACCTGTAAACCGTGCGCGGCCAGGGCCAGGGCCGATACGGCACCGTTTATGCCTCCACCTACGACGATGACGTCAAAAATCCCGCCGTCAATCCTGTCAATGGCCTCGGCCCGGCGGTCACGAGGCTGGTTGGGGATGCCTGCCACACCCCCGTTGTACCTGCTGAGCCCGCCCCAACGCGACCCGGACGTAGATTCGGGTTATCTCGTTTTAGGGGCGAGCCAGAATTCTCGCCTTACCGAAGATGGTCCCGAACACGATTCGTCCGTCACCATCGATGTGCACTCCCCCGCCCAAGGTATTGAAACGACTGTTTCCAACCACCCAGTGGCCTCGGGATGCACCGGTCGACCAATCCACCGCCTCGATGGTCCACTCTCCTCGCCTCGTCCCGCAGGTGTAAACGGTGTCGGACCCCTGGCTCACGTAGGGCACCGAGTTGGGCGAACTCAGGCTGCTGGCTACCCAAGCTTCGCTGAACTCCCTGGTCTTTGAGTTCCATTCGTACTTGTGCATTCCGTGCGGCGTGAACCGCTCATGGTGGCCGAGGAAGAAGCACAGCAGGCGGGCCCCGCGTGCCGGCAGCCAGTCCGGACGGGAAGCCGGTTCATTGTTGACGGTCATAGCACCATTACCGGCCACGGTGATCGACTGTTCGGTCTGGATCGCCGGTAAATCCGGGTCCCCCATGTGCGCGGGGCCCTGTCCGGCGATCCGACGTGATGGCGCCTCAGGCAACTGCTCCCAGTCGTCAGGAATCTCGTCACGCCACAGCAGGGTGATGTTTACGACGTGATCACCATCACCGATGACCACGAAGCGATCCTCGTCAGGACCAAAGCCCATGAGGCACGGGGTGGTGCCTGACCCCACCCCGGTGCCGTTGCGGTACTCGGCGCTCCACGCCCCGTCAGCCTCGTCGAACGAGAACCGCCCCCCGGTCCAGACCACCTTGTGTGTGTGGTCAACCGAACTGACATAGACGCCGCCGGCGTCGTCACAGCAGAGACTGGTACGAACCCAGCCGTAGGCGGTATTGCCTCGCTCAGCTTCCATGCGGTCACAGTGCACAGCGGCCTGCTCGGCAGCACCCGGCAACTGGGCGACCACGTAGTCGGAGAAGTCCCGGGCCAGGCTGACGAGCCAACCGTGGTCCGTGGATAGCACCAGGCGACCATCAGGGGTCATGTTTACGCCGACAAAGAATCCTTCGACCTCGGGTGGCTTGTCCCAGCGGGCCTTCTCGACCAATGGTGAGCAGGGATCGGACGGGTCCTCCTCGGAGTAGGCCACAGCTCCTGTTTTTCTGCCCAAGAAGAGGGTGTGCTCGTGGTCCAGGAGCGCGTAGACGCCATCTAGGCCGGTCAGGAATCGACCTGCAAGCTCGGCGGCGTGCAGGATAGGGGTGTTCGGGTCGTCGCCTGGTTCCGGCACCAGATCGAGTCCCGCCAGGGCAGCCTCCCAGTCGGCCTGTGTGCTGACCGGTTCATCCGGGCGCTCATGGGACAGGTCAAGATGGGCCAGGACTTCGAGAGTGGCGTGGTCAAGCTTGACGATGGATTCGCGACCCTGGCTCCAGATCGTCCTCCGCCCATCGGGATACGGCCCAGAGATCAGACCACCAAAGTGGCCTGGACCTAGCCAGGTGTACTGCAGGTCTCCCTCACCGAGGACCTGGCCGTCGGCACCACCCGTCGGTATGGGCCCTTCGATCACGGTGCTGTCCTGTTGGTCACACCGCCCGTGGGCGATCGGGTTCTCACTGTCGGCTAGGAACGGGTTACGCCAACCAGCGGTCATCTGACTACCAAGGCCCGTCGGTCACTCCGGCCATCGAACCACCGTCGAGGTCCAGACTGTGGGCCCCCATTGGGCCTCCGGCCACGTGAACCCGCTCCACGACCCGTTGACCCGCAAAATCGAACAAGGCGTAGTGCTGGGTGCTGCGGTTGTCCCAGATGACGACGTCGCCCTCAGCCCAGCGGTGCCTATAGGTGAACTCGGGTCGCCCGACGTGGCGGATAAGGAATGGCAGCACGGCCGAACTCTCGTCTGGAGGCAGGTTCATGATGCCCCGGGTGAAGATGTCGTTTACGAAGAGGATTGGTCGACCAGTCTCGGGGTGGGCCACCACCACCGGGTGGACGGCCTTGGTCTCGGGTCCCTGGTCGTGAAGGGCCTTGCGCCCCTCCAAGAGACGCTTCATGCCTTCAGACAGATCTTCGTAGGCTGCCGAACAGTTCGACCACGTGGTGTCGCCACCAGTGGCCGGCGAGGTGCGCATAACCAGCACCGCTGCACTGGGGATCACGTCCCGGAATGTGCCGTCGGTATGCCACCGGTCGGCCTTGTAACCGACCGCACTGTCGAATCGACAGACCATGGGATGCCCGTCCCTCTTGGGGAGGTGCTCTTCGGGCGCGATGGGATCGCCGAATGCCGAGGCCAACTGGACATGCTCCTCGGGCGTCGGGTCTAGACCCCGTATAACCACTAGGCAGTGGTCGAGCAGTGCCCGGTGCAGTTCGGCCCGGACGTCGTCATCAGTCAGCAAATCCTCGAGTTTGGGGTCGATGACCTCGGTGCCGATACGACCTGAGACTGGACGCAATTCCAAGGCCTTCATGAGGTTCCTCCCTTGGTCGCCACCTGTCGTGCATTCACCAGGGGCTTGCAGCAGATCCAGTAAATCGCCCCAACGCCACACAAAGGTTACGCCAACGATGAAAATATATACCGATGAAATTTTTGGTCCGGTACTGTCTGTGGTTAGAGCGGGAAGTTATGAAGAGGCCCTGGACTTAGTTAATAAGCATGAATATGGGAACGGCACCGCAATATTTACCCGCGACGGCGACGCGGCTCGTGACTTTACGCATCGCTCACAGATCGGTA
>PAXM01000061.1 GCA_002714485.1 Acidimicrobiaceae bacterium | reverse complement strand
GTCCGATTCGACCCGGCTACTAAGCCCGGTGTCTCGAACCTCTTATCCATCCTGGGGTCAGCCACCGGTCAGACTCCAGCCACGGCAGCCGGGGGGATCGAACGATACGGCGACCTGAAAGCGGCCACCGCCGAAGCCGTCATCTCCCTCCTGCGCCCCGTCCAGGACCGGTATCACGAGTTGGCTGCCGATCCGGCCGAGACTGACCGACTACTCGCTTTGGGAGCCGACAAGGCCCGCTCCGTAGCGTCGGCGACCCTGGGCCGGGTCCGCGACAATCTCGGCCTGCTATCGCGCTGACCGGCCGCCGCTCTGTCGTAACAGAGGCTGAAACTGACACCGTCAATCGTCGTCGGCAGCGTGCAGAGCCTCGGCGATCACTTGATCCACAGTCCATCGCTCCGCTGGCAAGTGGTGCTGGGCAGCCCACGCCACGGTGAGTTCATCACTCCCGGCTGTTTCGAGTAGGTCAGCCCCGATCTGTGGATGCCGCAGGTAACGCCCTATCCGGCCGTCACTGGAGCGCACCCGGTCGCCACCCACCATGCCGACCAAAGTGGCCAGCACCCGGACCAATGTGCCCAGCCCACTGGCAACCTTTCCGACGTCGTGGAGAAGCGCTGCCGCCAGGACCGACCGGTCGGCGCCCCCGAGCCGGTCGTCGACACGCCGGGCCACCGATACCGCGTGTCGGCGGTCAGGGCCTGACATACGCCTCCAGAGGTCAGCCTCCCCGGCTAGCAGGCTGTCAAGGACCCAGTTCTCCACTTTGGCCGGTGGGCCCCCCGGCCAGAGCGAGGCGAAGAACCGGCGGACCAGATGGGCCGACCGGCTCAGCGACCCAGTAGACGCAACGTCCACAGCAGGCCGATCACAGTCTTGGCGTCGGTAATGGTCCCGTTGGCGATTAGCGCCTCGACCCCGTCCAGGGGAACCCGTTCCACGGTCAGATACTCCTCCTCAATGCTGACCGCCACTGGGGTGGCTGGTACCAACTCGGTGGCAAGGTAGATCGTGGTGTGCTCGTCACAGAATCCGATGGAGTTGTGGAACGAGCCCAGTTCCACCATGTCGGGGGCGTCGTAGCCGGCCTCCTCGACCAGTTCACGTCGGGCGGCAGTCAGCCGATCCTCACCGGGGACGTCTAGTTTCCCAGCGGGCAACTCCAGCATCTGCCTCTCTAGGACCGGGCGGTACTGATCGACCAAGACCACGTCGTCACCATCGATTGCCACCACGGCCACCGCCCCGGGGTGGTGGACCACGTCGCGCTCCATGATTTCTCCTGCCGGGCCCTCAAAGGTGGCCCGGGCAAGGGTGATGACATGACCGACGTGGAGAATCTCTTCACCGGTGCGGGTAAACCCCCTACCCAATCCTGCAAGAGGCACTGCGCCAGAAGCCGATTCCGCAATCGGCACCCCGACTGGCCCCTCAGTGGACGGCGTCTGCTCCGACATCGGCGCCGTCGGCAGCGGGGACCTCAATGAGTTGAGGGTTACGTCCGTGGGCCCGTTCGAGCGCGGCACCGATGAACTCCCGGAATAGGGGCGCCGGCCGATCCGGACGACTCTTGAACTCCGGATGTGCCTGGGTTGCGACCCAGTAGGGATGTCCTTCGAGTTCGATGAACTCCACGAGGCGCCCGTCGGGCGATTCGCCCGAACAGACGAACCCAGTTTCCTCGAAACGGGCCCGATAGCGAGGGTTGAACTCGTATCGGTGGCGATGGCGCTCGGACACCACGTCGGTGCCGTAGATCTCAGATACCCGTGACCCCGGCTGCAGTTGAGCGACGTAGGCACCCAGTCGCATCGTGCCGCCCTTGTCAGACACGTCCCGCTGGGACTCCATGAGGTCGATCACGGGGTGCGGCGACGATGGATCAAACTCGCTGGAATGGGCCCGTTCCAAGCCAAGCACATTGCGCGCAAACTCGATGGTCATGCACTGCAACCCGAGACAGAGGCCGAGGCACGGCACGTCGTTCTCCCGAGCGAAGCCGGCCGCCGCGATCTTTCCCTCGACACCGCGCTCGCCAAATCCCCCGGGTATGACGATCCCGTCGAGGTCGCGGAGACGGTTCTCGCCTAGGAGACCCTCCACATCTTCGGCCTGAATCCAGTCGATATCGACGTCAGCCCCGTGGTGGATGGCAGCGTGGTTGAGCGCCTCGACGACTGACAAGTAGGCATCGACCAGGCTCACGTACTTGCCGATCAAACCGATGCGTACCGGCGTGGTAGCCCGAGCCACCCGCTCGTTGAGCGCCCGCCACTCAGTCAGGTCAGGAGGGTCGGTGATCAGGTGGAGGACGTCACAGACAAACTGGTCGAGGCCCTCATCGTGGACGACTAGGGGGATCTCGTACAGGCTTCCGGCATCGGGGCAGTTCACGACGCCGTTAAATGGCACATTGGATAGTCGGGAGATCTTGCGCTCCAACCCATCACTAATCGGCTCGTCGCTACGACACACGATGGCGTCGGGCTGAATGCCGGCGCTACGCAACTCGGTCACCGAGTGTTGGGTGGGCTTGGTCTTGTGCTCTCCCGATGGGCCGATAAACGGCACCAACGTCACGTGGACGTAGCAGACGTTCGTCGGCCCCACATCCAGACGGAACTGTCGGATGGCCTCCAGGAACGGGAGAATCTCGATGTCACCAACCGTGCCCCCGACTTCGGTGATGAGCACGTCGACATCATCGCCGGCCAGCATCCGGATCCGACGTTGGATCTCGTCAGTGATGTGGGGGATGACCTGCACCGTCCGGCCTAGGTATTCACCATGTCGCTCGGCGGCGATAACTGACGAGTAGATCGAACCGGTAGTCGCGTTTGAGTCACGGGTCAGGTTCTCGTCGATGAAACGTTCGTAGTGGCCGAGGTCGAGGTCAGTCTCCCCACCGTCATCTGTGACGAAGACCTCTCCATGCTCGAAGGGATTCATCGTGCCCGGATCCACGTTGATGTACGGATCGAGTTTCTGAATGACGACCCGAAGTCCACGCTGCTTGAGCAGGCGTCCAAGGGACGCAGCAGTTAAGCCCTTGCCAAGCGAACTAGCCACCCCACCCGTCACGAAGATGTGTTTCGTCACGGGAGTTCAACTTATCCCCGACTGGCGACGCGCGCGCGGAACGCCGCCAGATGGCAACAGTTGCGCATCACGTCAGGCGACGAGCGGCCACGAGCAACTCAACCGCATGACCGCGCGCCGTCTCACTGTCCGGTGACCCCGAAAGCATCCGGGACAACTCGATCACCCGATTGTCAGAGTCCAGCGCTCGGATCGAGGCGACCGTCTGCTCTCCGTCGTCAACCTTGGCCACCAGCATCTGCTGGTCCGCATACGCCGCCACCTGAGCTAGGTGGGTGACCACCAGTACCTGCCGGTCGGCCGCCAGCGCTGCGAGAGACTCGCCGATCCGGTGCGCCGTCTCACCGCCCACACCCGCATCCACCTCATCGAACAACTGCACTGGTGGTGAAGCCGTCAGGACCATGCCCACGGCCAGCATGGTCCGGGCCAACTCTCCGCCTGAGGCCACCCGGGCCAGCGGGAGCATGGGCGAGCCCGAATTGGGTGACAGACGGAACTCGACCTCCTCACCCGCCTCGCCATCGACTGCTACCTCGACGGTGGCCATCGGCATGGCCAGGCTTCGGAGGTGTTCACAGATCCGGTCGGCCAGACCCGGAGCAGCCCGACGACGTGCCTCGCGCACGGTCGCTGCGGCGCCGGCACGAGCCGCCTCGGCGACCAACCGCTCGGCGTCGAGAGCGGAGGCACGCGCCTCATGGTCCTCCAAAGCCCTCAACCTGTCAGCCACTTCGCGGTGATAGCCGATAACCGATGCCAAATCGTCGCCGTACTTGCGTCGAAGCTCGGCCAACAACCGCCGACGTTCTCCCACGACATCCAGACGTGCGGGGTCCTCCTCGAGGCCCTCAGCGATAACCCGTAGATCCGACGCAAGGTCCCCCAACTCGGCGACTAGGCCCATGAGACGGACCGAAGCGCCGTCAAATGGTGACCGTCCGTCCAGAGCCGCCAGAGCACGCCCCACCGCTTCAGAAGCCAAGCCGTCACCGTCCAACAGTTCGAGCGCGGCGGAAGCGGCTTCCCGATGGGCCACCGCGTCTCCCAGCAAAAGCTCCTCTGCTGCCAGTTGGTCATCCTCGTTGGGGTCGTTCAGCCCTGCAGCGTCCAGCTCTGACACCTGGTACCGGAGGAGGTCGATCTCGCGGACGCGCGCCCGCTCGTCACCACCAAAGGTGTTTAACTCCGCGTCGATCTCTACAACCCGTCGGTGGGCCTCGGCCAACGGAACCAAGTCGATCGCCCCGAACCGATCTAGCGCATCACGTTGGGCCGCTGCTCCCAAGAGTCGCTGGTGGGCGTGCTGTCCGTGGAGGTCTACGAGACGACCGGCCACCTCAGCCAGAGCGGTCGCCGTTTCCAGACGCCCATTGACATACGCCCGACTGCGTCCGTCGGCGGGCACCACCCGACGAAGCACAAACTCACCATCGAGAGGGTCACCATCGACACCGCAGCCGAGGTCGCCATCATCAACCAGGAAGCGACCCTCCACGACGGCCTCAACGGCCCCGGGGCGGACGATTGACGGGTCGGCCCGGCCACCTAGCAGGAGTTCCACGGCACCCATGATCATGGTCTTCCCTGCTCCGGTCTCACCAGTAACCGCTGTGAGTCCCGGCCCAAACACAACCTCCACTTCGTCGATGACCCCCAGGCCGGCGATCCTCAGTTCAGCTAGCACCGCTCAGCCTCGATTCCCGTTGTCGGCAATTGTCCTGTCGTGTACCGGAGCAGGTCTCGAGGCATGACCCAGAGACCTGCTCCCTCTGGACTCGATCACAACGCGATCCTCGTAGACGGGTTCGACAGCCCCCGAAGAGTCACCAATCGGAGCACCAGCCGGTTCACCGGTCGGCAAGCCCGAAGCGGTCCACCAACAAGCCCCGCAGGTCACGTGGACCAAAGGTCACCAGCCGGGCCACCCGCTCAGCAGCGGTACACACCACCCGGTCACCACCCGCCAGATCGGCGACGGGCCGTCCATCCACCGTGCAAGTTGCGGCTCTCGGACCCAACACCTCTATACCCACCTCGGTGGACGGGTCCAGAACCAGTGTCCGGTCGAAGAGCATGTGGGGTGACACCGGCGTCAACTGGATAGACCGGTGCAATGGATCCACGATGGGACCCCGAGCAGAGAAGGCGTACGCCGTCGACCCAGTCGGCGTGGCGGCGATCAGCCCATCGGCAGCGTAGGAGGTGAACGGCTCCCCATCGAGGGTCACGCCCACCCGGACTGTCTGACCACCCGCCTCACCGTCGGTGGCACGACGCTCCACCACCACCTCGTTGAGGGCGTGGGCGACCACCTCGGTGACCCCACCCCCAACCTTTCGTTGGACCTCCACCCGAAGCATCATCCGCTCCTCAAGGTCATGGTCGCCAGCCAAGGCCCGCACCACCGACGAGTACGCCTCGGTCGGCTCGACAGTGGTCAAGGAGCCGAGTTCACCGTGGTTCACCCCCAGAATCGGCGAACGACGCCCTGCTAGAAGGTCAACGGCCCGGAGGATGGAACCGTCCCCTCCTAAGCTCACCACCAAGTCCGTGGCATCGTCCAGTCCATTAGCGGCAAACCGTGGATCATCGGAGCGTTCTACCTGGTGGCTGTCGTCTATCAGGGCTGCCGCTAGGGCATCGGCCTGGGCAACGGCTTCGGGACGATCTTCGTGGACGACCAGGACGACGAGCGCCATCAGTTGACCCCCGTCCCGTCGTGGAACCGGCTCGCCTCAGCCACTAGTCCAGCCACATCCAGCGGCGCACCGGTCGCGCCGGTGCGCACGTGAACCAGAAACTCCACGTTCCCGTCGGCACCAGTGATTGGAGATGGCATCCCCTCCATGATGGCCGCTCCACAGTCCCGAATCGCGACGTCCACCGCCTTGAGCACCATCGCCCACACCGTCGGGTCCCGGATCACCCCACTACCTCGGTCCACCTCGGTCTTGCCAGCCTCGAACTGAGGCTTGACCAGGAGGATCATCGGGGATCCGTTTACCACCATTCCCACCAGGTCGGCCAGCACAGTCCGCAGGGAAATGAAAGACAGGTCGGCCACCAGAAGGTCAAACGGAGCACCGATGGACGAACCATCTATTCCGCGCACGTTGGTCCGCTCGTGGACCGAAACCTTCGGATCGACAACAAGTCGATGATGGAGTTGCCCGCGTCCCACGTCGACAGCGGCTACCGAAGCCGCCCCTAACTGAAGGACGCAGTCGGTGAAACCCCCGGTACTAGCACCGACATCAACCACCCGAAGACCTGTCGGATCGATGNCGAACCGCTCAAGTGCAGCTTCCAGCTTCCGTCCCCCACGGGATACGTGCCGGCGCGGCGGGCCAGTAACCACGATGGCCTGCCCCGGGTCAACTAGNCGGGCAACCTTGTTGGCCGGNGCCCCGTCTACGGTCACCCGTCCAGCCTCGACCACCTCACGTGCCGCACTGCGACCGTCGACCAACCCGCGACGGATGAGTTCGAGGTCCAGGCGTCGACGCACACTCACCCTGTCNACNCNTCTCCCAATGACCCGACNCCTGCCGCCTGGCCAGCCAGATGGTCCTGAACGCAAGCCAGCANGTCGTCNTGCACNGTGTCAGCGTCGGGNTCGACCGGCAGGTCACCGGCTCCGATCAGTCCGGACAGNACCAGGGACCAACGCCATCCCATNGCCCGGGCNAATCGNCCATCGGTNTCGGGCCTNTCGCCCACCATTACGTGGCCCNCCGCCGACGTGNCGGCACCCACNGCAAANGCATCCGGCTCGCCCGCCAGCTCGCGCACTAGGTCACACATNGGANCGTACGGCTTGCCGGCCAACTCCGGTGTCGCCCCGGTGGCCGCNACAACAGCNGCCANCAAAGAGCCTGCACCNGGNCGAAGCCCGTCATGAGCCGGGAAGGTCACGTCATCGTTGGTTCCAAGTAGTCGAGCGCCCCCGATCACTGCCTGCACGCCGGCCGTCAGGCCCCGATAGTCGAAATCTTCATGAAAGCCCACCACCACTACGTCCACCCGACGAGCCTCAACCAGGTCCGCACGCACCACTTCGACACCCNCCCGCTCGAGTTCNTCACGGCAACCAGGACCGCACATGCCGAGTACCCGCTCTCCTGGAGACACCAGACGAGCAGCGGCCATACCNGAAGTCACCACACCGCCCATCGCGTCGATGCCGAGGCCGGCCAACTTCTCCTCGGTATCAACCACGGGCCGTCCCGAGTTATTCGTCACGAATAGGACACGCTCACCGGCCTCCTGGAGGAGCCGGACTGCTTNAGCGGANCCGGGTACTCCTTCAGTACCCCGCCAGACGACGCCGTCGAGGTCCAGCGCCCATGCCATAGCCGACCCAGAGGGCCTCAGACCTCCCAGGTTGGCTGTGAGCGCAACAGGTCCCCGAGGTCACCCCGACCCACCTGGGCCTGGACCTCACGGATCTGGGCCGAAACTGACGAGGCGAACTCGCCCCGGTCGATGGCCCGAAAGACACCAATGGGTGTAGGAGTAGCCGGTGTCTTGGCCAGACGGGACAGNGAGAAGGCGGTCGATGGGTTCCGGATGGTCTCGTCGTGCACCATCACGTCCTCGATACCCACTTCAGCCACATCTACGATCACGACCCCCTCCGGACTCCGGGCCACGCCGTACTGCTTTTCAGAACCGAAAAGGATCGGCTCGCCGTGCTGCAAATCGATCAGCATGTCCTCGCGCACGTCCTTCTTGGTAATCGAAGCGAACACGCCGTCNTTGAAGACGTTGCAGTTCTGAAGTACCTCAACGAACGCCGCACCCTCGTGTTCATACGCCCGACGGAACGTGTCCTGCATGTGGTGACGGTCCATGTCGTGCGTCCGGGCCACGAAGGTTGCCTCCGCTCCCAGGGCCACGCTGATCGGGTTGAAGGGTCGGGCCACTAGGCCGACAGGTGAAGACTTGGTCACCTTGCCCTNCTGGCTGGTCGGCGAGAACTGGCCNTTGGTCAGGCCGTAGATCTGGTTGTTGAACANCAGGACNTTGAGGTTGACGTTACGGCGCAAGGCNTGNATCAGATGGTTGCCNCCNATNGACANCATGTCTCCGTCGCCACCAATCACCCAGACGTCCANGTCGGGGCGGGCCATGGCCAGGCCGGTGGCCACCGCCGGAGCACGACCGTGAATGGTGTGTACCCCGTAGGTGTTCATGTAGTACGGGAAGCGGGCCGCACAGCCGATTCCGGAGATGAACACCGTCTTCTCTCGGCGTACGCCCAACTCGGGCATGAGTAGTTGCAGGGCGGTCAGGATCGAGTAGTCCCCACAACCGGGGCACCAACGGACCTCCTGGTCGCTGGTCCAGTCGGCCCGTGACGTCTCCGGAACCGGGCCATCGCTGACCTCGGTCGCCGGGTTGAGTAAGTCGGTCATCAGGCTGTCTCTTCCTGGTTCTGGCCGGTGATTCCGGTTAGCCCGTCGAGGGCCTCTGTGATAGCGAACTGGATCTCTCCGGCCGTGAATGGCTGCCCTTTCACCTTGGACAACGACTGGGCGTCAACTAGGTACTCGGCCCGCAGGATGCGGACCAACTGGCCAAGGTTCAGTTCGGGCACCAGCACCCGCTGGTACGACCGCAGAAGATCGCCCAGATTGGCCGGCAACGGGTTCAAGTGCGTCAAATGGACGTGGTCGACCCGACCACCGGCGACTCGGACCCGTCGGACCGCACCGGTGATAGCACCCCATGTAGAGCCCCATCCCACAACCAGGAGGTCGGCGTCGTCCCCCGAACCCTCCTCCAGTTCTGCATCGGGCACTGGGATCGACGCTATGCGGTCGTTGCGCAGGCGGACCATGTGCTCGTGGTTGTCGGGGTCATAACTGACGTTGCCCGAGCCGTCCTCCTTCTCGATACCCCCAATACGGTGCATGAGGTCCGGAGTACCGGGCAGGGCGATCGGCCGGTTTCCATCCTCACCTCGCAGGTACGGCCAGAACGTGCCGTTGCCGTCCTCGTCCACCATGTTGAACTCCGTGGCGTACCGGACCTCAATGGTCGGCAGGTCGTCGACCTCAGGCAATCGCCACGGCTCAGAACCGTTGGCCAAGTAGCCATCGGACAGGAACATCACCGGGGTCTGGTGGACCAAGGCGATCCGAGCAGCCTCGATGGCCATATCAAAGCAGTCCGACGGGGTCCGGGCTGCCACAATGGGCATCGGCGACTCCCCATGACGTCCGTACATAGCCATCAGTAGGTCGGCGGCCTCGGTCTTGGTGGGCAGACCGGTGGACGGGCCGCCTCGCTGGATGTCAACCACGATCAGCGGCAACTCGAGGCTGATCGCCAGGCCCATAGCCTCGCCCTTGAGCGCCAGGCCCGGACCGCTGGTCGTGGTCACGCCCAACGATCCACCGTACGAAGCACCGATCGCCGCGCCGATCGACGCTATTTCGTCCTCGGCTTGGAAGGTCGTCACGCCGAAGGCCTTGTGCTTGGAAAGTTCATGGAGGATGTCGGTCGCTGGTGTGATGGGGTACGAACCGAGGTACAGCGGAAGGCCGCTGATTTTTGAGGCCGCCACCAGGCCCCACGACAGCGCCGTGTTCCCATTGATGTTGGTATAGGTGCCCGGCGCCAGCGGAGCTGCCTTCACGATGACCCGCTGGGCTCCCAACTCGGCCGTCTCGCCGTAGGCGTGACCGGCGTTGAAGGCTGCCCGGTTCGCCGAGATGATCAGGTCCTTGCCGGCGAACTTGGACTCGATCCAGTCCATCGTCGGCTCGACGGGTCGGCTGTACATCCACGACAGCAGGCCGAGGGCGAAGAAGTTCTTGGACCGGTCGGCGTCACGCGGCTTGACACCGAACTCGGCGCAGGCCTCCTTGGTCAGCGAGGTCATAGGAACCTGGATTAGGCGATAACCCGCCAGGTCTTCGGCGTCGAGCGGATTGTGGTCGTACCCGGCCTTGGTCAGATTGCGCTCCTCGAACGTGTCCTTGTTGACGATCAGCGTCCCACCGGGGACCAGCGTGTGCAGGTCGGACTTCAACGCCGCGGGGTTCATGGCCACAAGCACGTCGGGTGCGTCGCCTGGGGTGGTGATGTCGTGATCCGAAATGTGGACCTGGAAGGCCGATACCCCAGCCATGGTGCCGGCGGGGGCCCGGATCTCAGCGGGGTATTCGGGCAACGTGGCCAGGTCGTTGCCAAACATCGCGCTGGCGTTGGTGAACCGGTCGCCCGTCAACTGCATGCCGTCGCCCGAGTCGCCAGCGAACCGAATTATGACCTCGTCGAGGGCGGGCGGCGAAGGGGCCTCCGCGATATCCGTCAACTTGCTTCCTCCACCCGGCTTCGTTGCCTCTGGCTGTTTGTGTCTCGTCGACCGACGAATCTCCGTGGACGACGAGCCGACCCTAACCGCCGGTCTCTTCCCTCATCATGATGGAGACGGTCGGATCTGGTGCAATAAGTCACAGTTGGGGTCCACCAGCCCATACCTGTCCGTTGGCTAGCCGCCGGTCCGGTAGTCATTGAAGGGTTTGTCTCTCTGCTGCAGAGCGGTGGTCAGCCCCGACTCTGCCACCTCGGCGAGGAACTCGGCCATGGACGCCGTGTGCACGCCAAGCGCACAAATATCGGTCCCGGCCCGCAGGCCGGCCCGGAGGCCCATGTACTCCATCTGTCGGTGCACGGCTCGCTTGTTGAGCTGGACCACATCAGAGGGCATGGCAGCGATCCGACAGGCCACCTCGAGCACAGTGTCCTCCAGGTCCTCAAGTGGAGCCGATGCGTTGGCCCAGCCAAGCTCCACGGCCTCGATGCCAGTGATCGAGTCGCCGGTAACCATCATCTCCATGGCCTTGCGCATGCCTAGGAACCAGGCGTGGAAGTGCATGTCGGGAACACCGAAGCGCACAGCCGGATAACCCATCTGTGCGTCATCAGCCACGTAAACCAAGTCGCACCCGGTGGCCAGCTCACTCCCTCCAGCTAGACACCAGCCGTGCACCTGGGCGATGACCGGCTTAGCGAGATCCCAGATCCCCATCCACCCGTCAGTCACATGCCGGGGCCACTGTCCGTCACCAGGCGTAGTCGGGAACGGTAGTTCGTGACCCACGTTGCCACCCCCCAGGTCATAGCCAGCAGAGAAGCAAGAACCGGCGCCCCGGACGATGGTTACCCGGATCCCGTCATCAATGTCAGCGACCACCAGGGCATCGAGTAGAGCACCGCGCAGTGGGTTGCTCAGGGCATTGCGCTTCTCAGGCCGGTTCAGAGTCAGCCGTCGGACCCCGTCGGCGGGGTTGTCAACCAGCAGCACCTCATCGGACATCCTCGTCATAACCTCCCCGAGCTCTCCGCACCATGCCGTCAGCCGGTTCCCGGCACCCTAGGTCGCTCCTTGGGACAGATCGTTGCAACAGATCGACTAGCTCATCTGCTGGCTGCAGCAACCCGGGAGCCGACTCAGGACAGGGCGCGTACACGAGCCACCACGTCAGCGAACTGACGATCGTGATTTCGCACCCAGGTGAACATCTCCCGAGCCCGGGGCTCGACACCGGACCGCTCATAGAGGTCGGCCAACGCGTAAGCCCGCCGGAGGTGATAGTCGCGAACACGCGATGGGATCCGCCAACCCCTCTCGAGCATGGCGACGGCTTCGCTGAGCCGACCCTGATCGGCCAAGGCGCCAGCGGCCACCAGACGGCCCTCAGTGACGAGCGCGCCACTGGGAGAGGCATCACGAAGTTCGATCCACAGCGCATTCACGTCGTCCCACCGGCCCTGGGCACGATGGCAGTCGGCCAGCACCGGGTGCTGCTCGGTGCTTCCAGTTATGTCCCGGAACACCTCTAACCGCTTGGTCGCCGCCTTCCAATGGCCCATTCGGTAATGCACGAGCCCGAGCAGCTCGACTACCTCAGGTACCTCAGGTGCACGCTCAACAAGTTGATTCAGGATCCGACGAGCATCCTGGAAGCGGTCCTCGGAGAATGCTCGGGCCGCCTCGTCCAGACGGCCAGCGGCCTTACCGCCGGCCCGATCCCCGAGTGCACGGCGTAGCAGCACATCAGCGTCGGGCAGTCGACGGGGCGCTTCGGGCAGGGGGTGACGCCTCACTGCTCGCGGGCTAGTGCGGTTAGTGCGGCTACCCCCACGCGCCACCGCCTCGGCGGCCTCGGCCCTCAGGCTGGCGGGTCGCTCGGGTTCTGGACGACGAGGCCTCGTCGTCCGTTCGGCGGTCCGTTCTCTGCGCTCGGGGCGGTCCTCTTGTTCCTCGCGCTCGAGACGTCCGGCACCACGTCGTGCCACTCCACCCCAGCTGGACGGGCCCGCCGCATCGGGGCCCCTGCGTCGACGATCCGGTCGCTCGCCCGACCGGGCCCGACGGTCACCGCGCTGCCCCCGATCGTCGTTTCCTCCTCGGCGGGCGTCGCTCCCGGAACCTGACCGCCGCTCGCCACCACGGGACCCGCCTCGGCCTCCTGAACCGCTGCGGCCTCTACCGCCGTGACCATCCCTCGGACCGCCACCGGACCTACCGCGGGAACCATCACCGGACTGGGCCATGGGCGGGGAGGTTACCGGGATGCCCCCACTGGCCCAGCGTGGCGCATGACATGGATCATCCCAAAACGCGCTCGAGCGGGACCCAAAGGGGCCCCGCTCGTAGCGTTCGAAATCCGGCGGCGACCTACTCTCCCAGGGACACTCGTCCCAAGTACCATCGGCGCTGGCGGGCTTAACTGCCGTGTTCAGAATGGGAACGGGTGTGACCCCGCCGCCATAGCCACCGAAAACCAGCTGTGCCCCGACCGGCGATGCAGCCGGGACTCGATTCAGTTGTCAAGAGCGACCTCTCAGCCTCTCCAGTACTCCACAGCGAACACGAACACCGACAACGATCGTCGATGTGAGTAACCAAGCCCTCGGCCGATTAGTACCGGTCGGCTGAATGCGTTACCGCACGTACACCTCCGGCCTATCAACGTGGTGTTCTGCCACAGGCCTTACCCGGTTATCCCGGTGGGAGATCTCATCTTGAAACGGGCTTCCCACTTAGATGCTTTCAGCGGTTATCCCTTCCGTAGGTGGCCAACCAGCCATGCTCCTGGCGGAACAACTGGCACACTAGAGCTACGTCCATCCCGGTCCTCTCGTACTAGGGACAGCATTTCTCAAATCTCCTCCGGCTGCAGAGGATAGGGACCGAACTGTCTCACGACGTTCTAAACCCAGCTCGCGTACCGCTTTAATGGGCGAACAGCCCAACCCTTGGGACCTGCTTCAGCC
>PAXM01000051.1 GCA_002714485.1 Acidimicrobiaceae bacterium | reverse complement strand
CCGGCCCAGATCGAAATCGAAGCCGTATCGGGAAACGCCTACAAGTTTCTTTTCATGGCCAAGGGCGGCGGTTCGGCCAACAAGAGTTTCCTGTTCCAGGAAACGAAGGCGCTACTCAACCCCGAAGGCCTGACCCGGTTCCTCGACGAGAAGCTCCGAAGCCTGGGAACTTCGGCCTGCCCGCCGTACCACCTGGCGGTGGTCATCGGCGGCACATCAGCCGAGCACACCCTGAGGACCGCCAAGTACGCCTCGGCCCACTACCTGGACCACCTTCCCACCGCAGGCAGCGAAGCCGGCCACGGGTTCCGGGACCTCGAGTGGGAGCAACGCATACTGGACATGACCCGTGAGTTCGGTATAGGGGCCCAATTCGGTGGCAAGTACTTCTGCCATGACGTCCGGGTGGTGCGCCTGCCACGCCACGGTGCATCCAACCCGGTGGGCATCGCTGTGTCCTGCTCGGCAGACCGCCAGGCCCTTGGAAAAATCACCACCGAGGGGCTGTTCCTCGAGCAGTTGGAGGAGGACCCTGCCCGCTACCTACCCGAAGTGACCAGCGACGACCTGTCGGTCGCCGTGGTGCCCATCGATCTGGATCAACCCATGGACGACATTCGTGCCGAACTGTCCAAGCACCCCGTGAAGACTCGGCTGTCGCTCACCGGCACCCTCGTGGTGGCGCGCGACATCGCCCACGCGAAGATCGCCGAGTTGTTGGACGCCGGCCAGCCCATGCCGAACTACATGCAGGACCATCCCGTCTACTACGCCGGTCCAGCCAAGACGCCGGAGGGCTACGCCTCAGGCTCGTTCGGCCCCACCACGGCAGGGCGGATGGATGCCTACGTGGACCGCTTCCAAGCCGCGGGCGGCAGTTTCGTCATGTTGGCCAAGGGCAACCGGTCGCGACAGGTCACAGAGGCGTGTGCCCATCACGGCGGCTTCTATCTCGGTTCTATCGGCGGCCCGGCGGCCCGTCTCGCACTGGACTCCATCCGGTCCGTCGAGGTGCTGGAGTACCCCGAACTGGGCATGGAGGCCGTGTGGCGCATCGAGGTCGAAGACTTCCCGGCCTTCGTGGTCGTCGACGACAAGGGCGGCAACTTCTTCGACGAGGTGTCGACGCCCGTCGGCTTGTCCTGAAATCGGGTGCTGACTCACCGGGTCGACAGGTGACCGCTCGGCTACGGGTCATCGGCCTCTGCGGCGGCATCGGCGCCGGCAAATCCACGGTGGCCCGACTGCTGGCCGAGCGGGGTGCCACCGTGATCGACGTGGACGACATCGGCCGTGACGTCCTGACTCAGGACAACGTGAGAGACGCCGTGGTAACAGAATTCGGCGACGGAGTCCTCGATGACGATGGGCACGTCGACCGTGGAACGTTGGCCACCCTGGTGTTTGGCGACCGAGCCCCGGGAGGCAAGAGTCGACTCTCCGATCTGGAGGCCATCAGTCATCCGGCGATCAACAAGGAACTGGCGCGACGTCTTGACGCATTGACCGGCGAGATACGCACAGGTCAGAACCCCCGACAGGCAACCGACAAGCACCACCTAGTTGTCCTAGACATGGCCGTCCTGGTGGAGAGCGACCTGGGCCGCCTCCCCGACGGCCGGGGCTACACCGAGGTGGTGGTCGTCGAAGCCGGCCGGGAGACGCGCCTGGAACGGCTGGTCGGCCGGGGGATGACCGTCGGGGACGCGAGGGCCCGCATGGCCTCCCAGGTCGGCGACGCTGAACGACGGGCCGTGGCCGACCACGTGGTGGTCAACGACGGCGACGAGGCACATCTGGCCGATGAGGTCGATCGACTGTTTGACCAGCTCACTACCGGTCCGGTCACCAACGAAGAGCGCCCAGCACCCGGTCGGTGTACTCCGGACGGCTGATCACCAGGCCGGGAACGACCGGCCGGGGCTTGTTGAACTCCAACTGCGACCCGTCGATGCCCGACACGTCCAGCCCGGCAGCCCTGGCCACCCCGGCTGGCGCGCAGGCGTCCCACTCGTAGAGTCCCGACGGGTGGACGTAGACGTCGGCCGAGCCGGACACAACCGCCATCGCCTTAACTCCAGCCGATCCACAGGACCGAACGACCCCGCCGATGGCCGACGCCACCTCCTCGGCTTCACCCCACTGGGATCGACTGGTGATGACAATCGGCCGGTCCCGCTCCGACACCTGTTTCACCACGGAGATTCCAGTCCCGTAGAGGCCCCCGCTGGACGGTAGTGAGACCGCTGCGGCTGTCGGCACCCCATCCTCCACGAGAGCCACGTGCACCGCCCACTCCACACTGCCTGGGCGGCAGAAGTCTCTGGTTCCGTCCAGCGGGTCGATGATCCACACCCGATCGGTTGCCAAGCGGGCCGGGTCATCGCTCCCCTCTTCAGACAGGACGGCGTCGGCGGGTCGGAGGTCAGCCAGGCGGGTCACCAGGTGCTCATGGGCCCTACGGTCGCCCTGGTCCTGGAGTTGCCACGGAGTCCATCCAGCCGCCAGGCCCTCGTCCAGAACAGCCAGGAGCACGTCACCGGCCTCCTGGGCCAGCAGCCCGGCCAGTTCATGATCCTCCATCGTCGGACGACCCTACTGGTGGGCGGTGGCTAGCCTTCCTTCCGGACCACGTGTCCACCGTCCGGTCCACGAACCACGGAGTTCCCCATGGCCCACGGCCGTATCACCGGTTGGGCGACCCACCTCCCCGAACGGAAGCTCACCAACCACGACCTCGCCCAGATAGTGGATACCTCCGACGAGTGGATCCGCGAACGCAGCGGGATCGGGACCCGCCACGTGGACGGAAAGGTCACCGAGATGTCGGTGGAAGCCGGACGCGACGCCATGGCCATGGCCGGCGTCGACCCCTCCGACGTAGACCTCCTGCTGCTGGCCACCTGTACCGGCGACCAGCAGTTCCCTGCCAGCGCCTCGGTGGTGCAGCACGACCTGGGCATGTCTTGTGGGGCCATCGACCTGAACGCAGCGTGTTCAGGCTTCGTCTATGGCCTCGTCACGGCCATGCAGTTCGCCGAGGGTGGGGTCGAGACCATCTTGGTAATCGGGAGCGACGCCCTCAGCGGGATCATCGCCTGGTCCGACCGGGGCACCTGCGTCCTGTTCGGTGACGGGGCCGGCGCCGTGGTCATCGAGCGATCGGCCAGCAGCCCGACTCTTTTGGGCTGGGACCTCATGTCGGACGGTTCGGCGGCCAGCATCCTCACCTGCGAACACGGCGGAAAGATCTTCATGAACGGCAAGGAGGTCTTCCGGCGGGCCGTGCTAGCTCTCGAAGCCGCAGCCACCAACGCCATTGAGCGGGCCGGTGTGACCATGGACGACATCGGCCTGGTCGTCCCCCACCAGGCCAACATCCGGATCATCGACGCCGCCCTCAAACGACTTGGCATCCCCATGGACAAGGCCGCCATGGTGCTTGAGCGAACCGGCAACACGTCGGCCGCCTCCATTCCGCTGGCCTTTGTAGACGCCTTGGAAAAAGGGAGGGTCGAACCGGGTGACCTGGTATTGATGGTCGGATTCGGCGCCGGTATGTCCTCGGCAGCTGCCGTGCTCCGCTGGGACCCACCCGGCGCCTGACCCCGGTCCAAAAACCCCGTACGGACCACCTCCGCTCAGGATGCTCACCGCCACCGGACTGTCGCGTGCCTTTGGCCCTCACCTGTTGTTTCGCGACGTAGCCCTGCAACTTGGGGCCGGACGTCGCGTGGCCCTGGTGGGCAGCAACGGCACCGGCAAGACCACGCTGATCGAGACCATCGTCGGGCTCCAAGAGCCCGACACCGGCGAGGTCCACCGGCCCCGCGACCTGCAAATTGGCTACCTCCCCCAGGAGCTCCCCACCGAGACCGGTCGGTCGGTGTTCGAACAGGTGATGCTGGGTGCTGGACCAGTCACCGAGTTGGCGGCCCGCATCGAGTACCTCGGAGAACGCATCGGTTCGGCCTCCGGCGACGAACAGGGCCAACTGCTGGCCGAGTTCGGAGAGGCCCAGTCGCGCTTTGAACAGATCGGCGGCTACGCCGTGGAGGCTGATGCACACCGGATACTCTCCGGGCTCGGTTTCGACCCCGCCGATCACGATCGCCCCATGGCCGAGATGTCAGGTGGCTGGCGGATGCGCGTCGCCCTGGCCCGCTTGCTGCTTTCGGCCCCTGACCTGTTGGTCATGGACGAGCCCACCAATCACCTCGACGTCGACAGTGTGGCGTGGCTGGAACAGCACCTGGCCGGATGGTCCGGTGGCCTGCTGTTCGTCAGCCACGACCGGGACTTCATCGACGCAGTTGCTAATCGAATCCTGGAACTAGCCAGCAACCGGATCACCGAGTACGTGGGCGGGTTCGCCGAGTTCGTGGTGGCCCGAGAGGAACAGTTGGCCACCCAGAGGGCGCTGGCCGCCCAACAGGACCGTCAGGTGGCCCAGACGGAGCGGTTCATCGAGCGGTTCCGATACAAAGCCAGCAAGGCCCGGCAGGTACAGAGTCGGGTCAAGGCCCTCGAGAAACTGGACCGGATCGTGGTCGACGAGCCGGACGACCCGGCCAGTCGGTTCGGTTTCCCCAAGCCCCGGCGATCGTCGCGCCTAGTGGCCGAACTCCACGACGTCACTGCTGGCTACCCACCCGCCGACGGGTCTTCCGACAGATGGTCAGACGCCCCGTCGACCGGCAGTGCAGACAGTGGCGGAAACGAGATCATTCTGCGAAACGTCACCTTCGACGTGGAACGGGGTCGCAAGGTGGCACTCATCGGTCCGAACGGAGCGGGAAAGACCACCCTCGTCCGTCTACTCACCGGCGAGATGCCGCCCCTGGCGGGACGGGTGGGCCGGGGAACCAATGTCGACCTGTCCCACTTCGACCAACTCCAGGCCGAGGTACTCGACGACCGACGCACGGTGCTCGAGGAGTTCAAGACAGTGCCCGGGGTGGGGGTCGATGGGCGTAACCCCCGCACCTACCTAGCTTCCTTCGGGTTCCGGGGCGACTCCGTAGACCGCCGTGTGGGTGACCTGTCTGGTGGCGAACAGACCCGCCTGGCGCTAGCCAAGACGCTGGCCGTACCCGTCAACCTCCTGGTCCTGGACGAGCCCACCAACCACCTCGACCTTCCCAGTTGTGACGTGCTGGAGGACGCCCTGCAGGCCTACCCGGGGACCGTCGTGCTCATCACCCACGACCGCCACCTGATCCGGTCAGTGGCCGACTGCGCCGTCGAGGTCCGGGATGGGCGTGCCACGTGGTACGAGGGCGTCCCCGACCGGGTGCTGTATCCGGTGAGATCCGATCAGAGTCCGGCCCCGTCGAACCACGGCGCTGAGGGCCGCCGCTCCGGTGACGGGGCCGCTCAGAAGGGAGACCGAACCAGGGGGAACAAGGCAAAGGGCAAGCCGCAGCGGGACCCCCGCCAGGGCATCCGCCGGAAGTTGGAACGGGCGGAGAAGGAGTGGGAGGCCGCTGAGGCCACCGTGCTGGAGGTCCAGGGACGGCTCGCTGACCCCGACCTCTACCAGGATCCCGACCGCGCGGCTTCAGTGGTGGCCGAGCACGAGGCCGCCAAGGACCGAGCGGCCGACCTCATGGCCTAGTGGGAGCGCCTCAGCGTGCAGTTGACATACTGAGTGACGTGGTCCCACTGGCNNGCGACCACCCGNCGATCGGTACGGTCCGNCCCGTGCGGATCCTGGTAACCAACGACGACGGCATCGACTCGGTCGGGCTCCACGAACTGGCCCGGGCGCTGGTGGACCTCGGCGAGGTGACCGTGGTGGCCCCAGACACCGAGTACTCGGGGGCAGGCGCGTCACTCGGGGCCATGCACCTGATTCGCCCTGAGGTCCACGACGCCCATATCGACGGCATCGACCAGTCATGGTCGGTTAGCGGACCGCCCGGCCTGTGCGTCGTCTACAGCCGCCTCGGCTTGTTCGGTGACTCGTTCGACCTGGTGGTGGCCGGCATCAACCCGGGNATGAACGTGGGACGGTCGGTGTATCACTCGGGCACGGTGGGTGCGGCCCTTACCGCCCGCAACGGAGGCGTCACCGGGGTCGCGGTGAGCCAGGCCGTCACCGGNTGGGGTATCGAGGGCCAGGGGGCCGACGAGGTCCTGNTCAACCAGCACTGGGACACGGCGGCCACCGTCGGCCGGGCCGTGGTCGGCGCCGTCGTCGAGGACATGACCAGCGCCGCACCCTCGACTGCACANGTCCTGAACGTGAACGTCCCCAACATGCCGGTGGACGAGGTCAGTGGCTGGCGCTACACGGTGACCGGGTCGGCTCCTCCGCGCAGCTTGACCACGGCCGAGTTGGTACCCAAGGAGGGCCATGCTGGGAGCTACCGGGTGGACATGCACTGGGGAGAGGCCGGAGACCTGCCCGAGGACACCGACGGCGGGGCGGTGATGGCCGGAATGGTCAGCCTCACCTACCTGAATCGCCTCCATGACGAGACCCCACCGACCGACAGCCCGGCGGCACGTGGCCTCGATGACCTGCTCGGCATCTGATGTCCNCCGGTGAGCCGACACCGGTCTGGTACGTGGCCTACGGGTCGAACCTGCTGGCCNCACGCTTCGACGCCTACCTCCGGGGATGTGGTGACGACACCCCTTGGGGACCCCANCNGGGTGCNGCCGACCCCACTCCNGCCACCGGNGACCGGCGGGTGACGGTCCCCCACCCGGTGTTCTTCGGCGGNCACTCGCGGCGGTGGGATGGTGGATGCTGCTTCTGTCCCGACGAGCCAATAACCGACGATCGTCTNCCNGTGGTGGGTCGGGCCTGGCGAATAACCTGGGNGCAGATGGCCGATGTGGTGGCCCAGGAGAACGGCCGTCCGACCGACGAGACCTTCCTGCCTATCGGCCCGCCGGGCCCCGGCGAGGCCGTACGGGTGCTGAACGGGATCATCGACCTGCTCATCGGCATGGACCGGATCGACGGNGAAGCGGTGTGCACNCTGGGATCNACNTCNCCACCGCCAATCGGCCCACCCNGNACCTCTTACCGTGACGTCCTAGCCGCNGGTATGGCCGAGATGGGNCTGGATGCCGAGGANACCGAACGGCACCTNCTGGATCTGGACCTGACCCGCCGGACCTGATCCTGCGAAACGACCCACCGGGNCGNCAGACCCGGTNTCNCGGTCAGATGGTGATGAGGCCCCCGTTGGGCGAGATCCACTGGCCNGTGATGAACGAACTCTCCGAGGAGGCCAGAAANAGGGCCGTGTCGGCGACCTCCTCGGCCGTCCCCTGACGCCCCAACGGCGTCATCATCACCAGGGGGGCCAGCATGGCCTCATCCACGTCGGCCGTCATGGGCGTGTCGATCACCCCGGGGGCGATGGCGTTGANNCGGATGCCCATGCCCCCCANCTCCTTGGATGCNGCCCGGGTGAAACCCAGNACGGCGCCCTTGGCCGAGGAGTAGTGCACCGGTCCCCATCCCGACAGCCCGGCGATGCTGGACACGGTGANCACCGATCCACCNTCACCCATCAACTTGACGGCCTCGCGNGTGCACAGNAAGGTGCCNCCCGCGTGGATGGCCATCATCTTGGAGAACGCTGCGTNNCCCATCAGGGTGATCTGGGAACCCTCCCCNGCCATCATCTCNTCGAAGCCGTCACCNGGCAGNCGNCTGACCCCGGCGTTGTTGACCTGCACGTCGAGTCGACCCCAGGCCCCGTGGATCTGGGCGAACATCGAGACCATGTCGCCCTCGTCGNACACGTCNCCNCCGAAGGCCCGNTGNCCGTCNCCATCNAACAGNTTGACGGTCTCGTCGGCGGTCTCCCAGCGGAGNTCCTGGGCGGCGATCGTGGCGCCCTCCTCGGCAAAACGCAGCGCCATGGCCCGCCCCAGCCCGGAACCGGCCCCNGTGATACAGGCCACCTTCCCGGNCAGGCGACCNTCATCACGTCGACTCATCNGGTNACCCCGGGTGGCAGGCGCANGCACCGCCNCAGCCCACGGCCGGAGCAGGGACCGAACCGCCCTGACCAGGTGTCGATCCNGNACCCACTGCNGCGAATACCGAGAGCATNCGTCGAGCCCCNTCGTGTCCGTCCGGGCACNTGGCCGACTCGGACGACTCNGCCATCGGGCGACGCATCTCGAAGACGACGTCACACACGCCACAGCGATAGTCGTAGGTTGGCATGCCGGCGAGTGTAGGACGGCCCCTTTCCGTGGGGCACACTGTGGAAATGGAGCAGGCAGGCCAGTGAACGTCGTCGTCATCCACCAGAGTCGGACGGGGAACACACGCCGGGCCGCCGAACTGATCGGCGGGGCCGCCGCGCTGGCCGGTGCGACGGTCGCCGTGCGCCCGGTCACCAACATCGACTACAAGGAACTGGCCGAAGCCGACTTGGTCTTCGTCGGGACCTGGGTCGACGGCCTGATCCTGTTCGGCCACCGCCCCGGCGACACCGGCAAGGTGCGTCAGATACCAAAGTTGTGGGACAAGAAGGTGGCGGCATTCATGACCCACGCCGTCAACCCCGGAAATGCGGCGGACAAGTTCTCGGCCTTGCTGGAGGGCCATGGTGCGAAGGTAGTGGCGGCCCGGTCACTGAACCGCCGCCGACTCGAGGATGAGGCCCCGGCGTTCGCCACCGAGGTCCTGGCGTCCGTCAGTGTCAGCGCCTGACAGGTCGCCAACCTCTATCTACCCTTGCCTCAACCCAACTGGCCGCGCTGGCCTAGGGACCTCCACCCGATCCACTGGCCACGGGGCGGGCCACCGGGATGGGCACCGGACCTGGTAACCCGTAGTCCATCGACGGTGAACACGGCCAGCCCCAGCCACACCAGGACGAATCCGACCAGGCGCCCCCCACCGAGCGGCTCGTCGTAGGCCACCACACCCAGCACGAAGTTGGTGGATGGCGACAGGTACTGGATGACGCCGATCACCGACAACGGCACTCGCTGGACTGCTCCGGCAAAGCACAACAGCGGCACAACCGTGAACAGGCCGCTGCCGAGGAGCACCACGTACTCCGAGCCCTCCGCCGAGACCAGCGCATCATTCCCACCGGACAGGCGGGTACCCAGGAACACCAGGACCAGCGGGAGCATCACCGTCAGCTCGATGGCCAGCATGTCCAGCGGTGGTCGATCCACCGTCTTCTTGATCAGCCCGTAGATGCCAAAGGTGGCCGCCAGGAACAGCGACACCCACGGCAGGCGACCCATGTCCACGGTCAGCCATGTCACGCTGGCCACACCGAGAGCCACAGCCACCCACTGGGCCCGGCGAAGTCGTTCGCCGACCACCATCACGCCGAGAACCACGCTGACCAGTGGCGTGATGTAGTAGCCCAGGCTGCCCTCCAACACTCGGTCGTTGGTGACCGCCCACACCCAAACCAGCCAGTTGGACCCGATGAGAACGCCAGCAAAGACCTCCAGTAGGAGGGTTCGGGGTTCCCGGGCCGCCGTGCGCACCGCGTGCAGGGAGCCACGGATCGCGTGGATGACGAAAACGGTCACGAAGGCCCACAGGGCCCGGTGACCCAGTATGTCGAGTGCCGCGATATCTGATCCCAGCCGCCAGAAGGCCGGAGACAACCCCCACATGATCTGGGCAGACACGATCAACACCAGGCCCCGCCGCATCAGCACAGTCTCACCAGCAGCGGACGACTCGGCCAACCCAGTTCCCGATCCGGTTCCGATCAGAACCGACCTGTACGGTCGAACCGATGCGGATCGGGTTGCTGCGATGCGACGACATCTTCGAGGAACTCCGTCCCGAGTACGGGGGCTACCAGCAACTGTTCACGAACCTCTTCGCCGCGACCGGCGAACCCGTCGAGTTGGTGGACGTGCCGGTGTTTGAGGGCATCTTCCCCTCGGGGCCCGATGACCACGATGCCTGGCTGATCACCGGCTCGGTTCGGGGGGTCTACGAAGACGAACCGTGGATCCGGTCACTCCTCGACCTGGTGCGCGACCTCGACGCTGCCCAGGCTCCCACCCTCGGAGTGTGCTTTGGCCATCAGGCCATCGCCCAGGCCCTCGGTGGCCGCGTGGAACGGGTTCAGACATGGGGCCTCGGGAACCGGACGGCGCATATCGCAAGCCGAGAGACGTGGATGGACCCGGACCACGACGAGGTGGGCGTGTTCTACTGCCATCGCGACCAGGTGCTGGACATGCCACCGGACGGTCGACTAGTGGCCACCGCAGACCACTGCCCGGTAGCCGCACTGGCCGTTGGCGACCACATGCTGGGCGTGCAGGCTCATCCCGAGTTCGACGCCCACTACGCCGACGTGCTCTACCGGGGCCGCTTGACTCAGAACAGTCCCGAAGGGATTCTCGACGAGGCGCTATCCACACTGGACGCTCCACTTCACCGAATCGAAGTGGCCACCTGGATGCTGCGCTTCGTGAGCGGCGACCGGGCCGACTGCTAGTCGCCTGAGAGGTCCACTACTTCAACGGGACGGGTCACCACGAAGGCCAGGGCGGTCATCACAACGACCATACCGACAGCCTGCTGGCCGACCACGCGCTCGCCTACCAGCCACCAGGCGTAGAGCGGTGCCACGGCAGTGAACAACAGGCTGATGAGGCTCATCTGGGTCAGGCTCACGTGACCATGGGCGAAGTTGGTCAGTAGGTGGCCAGTTCCGGGGAGGACGGCCATGACCGCAACCAAGACCCAACTCTCACCAGAAGGTGCGGCCAGGCCGCCCTCGGCTACCAGAGCTATGGGCACCATGACCACCGCGGCCACCACGGTGAGTGCAAGTTGGTAGGTCGTGGAGTCCAGCTCTGCCCGGGCCTGCTTGGAGACCACGTAGTAGGCGGCGAACAGGACCGTGGTGATGACTGCCAACAGATCCCCCGACCAGGTAGCCACCTCGCTGGCCCCCGATCCGGCCATGGCCATCACCACTCCGCCGATAGCCACGACCGCACCGATGTAGACCGACCGGTGAGGGCGCTCGCCGAACAACCGATACCCGACGGCTAGCAGCAGCACCGGCTGCATGGAGCCGATCACCACCGCGTTGACGGCACTGGTCCGACGCATGGACAGGATGAAGAACACCAGGTTAAAGGCGAAGAGCAGGCCCCCCGCCATGGAGCGCCGCAGGTCCTCCCAGCGGAGTCGGTTACCCACGAGGACGAGAACGAGGGCGTAGAAGGCCGCAGAGGCACTAACTCGCCAGAAGACGAAGGCTATTTCCGCCATCTCGACCTTCTTGACGATGCTGGGGCCGAGAGCCAGGAAGGCCACTGCTCCGACCGCTGCACTCCGCCCCACCACAACTCGGTCCCGCACCAGCGGACCATTACACCTCAGGGCTCCCGAACCGGTATCGGAACCGTTTCAGGCTCGGGCGCGTACCACCGCCTCGTCCTGGACGGCCTGGAGGGCACCGGCCAGCCCCTCGGTCCAGGTCCGTAAACCACTCCGGGCTCCCTTGGGCTCGGGTGGATCTATCGGCGGCCCGATCACGATACGCACTCGCGTCGGCCGGGGGAGGCGGGCCCCGGTGGGCATGGCTTCGCCGGTCCCGGCGATGCCTACGGGCACGACACGAGACTGGGTCTTGGCAGCCAGCCACGCCGTGCCGTCGAACAGTTCACCGATGGCCTGACCCTCGTGGCGTTTCCCTTCCGGGAAGACCAGCAGGATGTTCCCATCGTTCAACAGTTCCCGAGCGATGCGCATCGACTCGCGGTCAGCGGTCTCGCGGTGCACGGGGAAGGCACCCAGCGATGCGATCACCCAGGCCAGAGGCCGCACCTTGAACAGGCTCTCCTTGGCCAGGGCACGGAGCCGTCGCCGCATCAGCGGCGAAAGCATCAGTGAATCGAGGTTTGAACGGTGGACGGGCGCCAGGATGACCGGCCCGTCAGCCGGAATGTGTTGGCGACCGACCGTACGGGTTCGGAAGTACGGCCAGAGCAGGATCCGGACGATGCCCCGAACCGCGCCGTAGACCAATGGNGCTGTCCATGCCGCGTTGACGCGACGCGCGCGCTCCTGGCGATCTGCGGGGTCCATCAGGGCGCCCGACTGGGGTCAACGCTGCGCGATGCGAGCACTCAGTACGTCNCGCAAGCTGACCATGCCGAGGAGTTCGCCGTCGGCCTCCACCGGGAGGTGTCGATAGCCGCGGCTCAACATCAGGCTCGCCGCCTCCTCACTATCGAGGTCCGGCAGCGCTGTATCGGGATCCTCGGTCATCCACTGGTCTACCCGGGCGGCTCGCAGGTCATCTTCTTCGGCAGCGGCCCGCAGGACGTCGCGCTCAGTGAGGATGCCAAGCAGCATCCGTCCCTGGACGATGACTACCGAGCCGAAGCCACCCCGGACCATCACCCGGGCGGCGTCACTGACGGTTGAATCGGGCGGCAGAGTGANNACTTCNTTGCTCATTACCTCGGCGAGGGCGACCATCAGCCGCTNCCTCCGACCTCATCAACTTCGCGATCAGTTCGGGCTCCCGCCGGGACCTCCAGATCCCGGTTCAGGGCGCGCCAGAGGTTGCCGGCCCANACGCTGGTGTGGGGCCACTCCCTCCAGAAGGCCTGCAGNACTGCGGGGTCTAGCGACTCGGCTGCCTCAANCGGGGTCTGTTCACGAGCCAANGCATCAAGGGCGTCNACCACNGCCAGTAGACGNTCGGACGANCTATCGGACATGGACCCTCCCCTCCNCATGGACGANTACTGGATCAGTCGTCCATAGGTTGATCATCCCCCGAATCGAGCGTTTCGGCAACCGGACCTCTGTCGGATTCCCCTCCAGTGACCTCGACTTCGTTGTCCAGCATGGCCAGTAGGCCCCGGTGGTGGAAGGCCAGGGCGTGAATGACCAGCAGGCAGCCGGCACCGAGGGCCACCCAGCGCAGACCCACTAGGTCACTGAGGATTCCGAACGCCAGGCCNCCCAGNGGAATNCCACTCAGGACAGCCACCAAAAAAACCGACATGACCCGACCCCGATATGCGTCGTCAACCCGGATCTGTAGGGCCGTACTAAGCGTCGTCCCGTGGAGCATGTGGGCCGCGCCCATGCATAGGTAGCCAAGAATCCCGAGAGCCATCCAACTCGTGGATGCCACCACCACCAGNCCGAACCCGTAAAAAAGAATGTTGCGGCGCTCCATGATCGAACGAGCCACCCGGGAACCNGGTCCGCTGATGTAGGCACTGGCCAGCATCGAGCCCACGCCCGCGCTGGTGGCCAGAACGCCGAGGCCGCCGCCACCCAGGCCNTACAGGTCGTCGGCCACCCCGGCGGTCAGCGAGAANGCGAANACTGCACCGAGCGAAGCCACAGTGAAGGCCAGCCGAAAGGCCAGCCGCATCTCGGGTCGGGCCCGAACGTAGGCGATCCCNTCGCTCAATTGTGACCGGAGCGAGCCGCCGCCACCGTTTGGCGACCACCCTGTTCGGACTGTGGTCATCACGCTGAAGCCAACTAGGTAGATGCCCAGGGCCATGGAGAACGCCAGGCCGGGACCGCCGAAGGCCAACGTCACGGCGGCCACCACCGGGCCGACGGACCGAGACACGGTGAAGGTGATGGACACCATGCGTACTGCGGCGGCCAGTGACTCCCTNGGTACTAGGACGGCNGCCAATGACTGGGTCGGTGCCCAAAGGAACGACGATGCCNACCCCCCGACGAAGTTGAGGCCCAGAATGAGCCAAGGGGTGAGGCGGTCGGACGCGTACAGCACCACGATGGCCACCATGACCAGGCTCTGCAACCCGATCCCAGCGAGCAGGAGTAGGCGACGGTCCATCTGGTCGGCCAAAGCTCCGGCGAACGGTGTCCCGATGACCGCCGGGAGGAGAGCCGCGAACGAGGCCGCACCGACCCACGAGTTCGAGTCGGTGAGTTGGTTGATCAGGAACGGGGTGGCCAGGCCAGCCAGGAACTGGGCGACGCCACAGAAGGTCGACCCCAGGGCGAAGCGGGCGAAGGCCGGGTAGCGGAGCGCCGAGAACGGGTTAGTGACGTGGAGGGACTCTCCAGTCACCCGGTGCCTCCCGCGGCACGGGTGAGGAACAGTTGGAATTCCACCACGCCGCTGTCTGCTACCGAGATCACGATGGATGCACTGGGCGCTGCCACGTCATGGTCGGCCAGCACCACCGGCAGGGTTCCCACCACGGCCAAGACGTCACCCACCAAGGTGACCTCGAGGGTCGCCTCGACGGCGACTGACACCCCGTTGACGGTCAGGGTTCCGGGCACCGTGGCGGACATCTCGGTGGCGCCGGCGGTCAGGGGAACCGGTTCAACCATCACGAACACGGCCTCGGGGTGTTGGTCGACGTGGAGAACCTCAAGGACCTTCCCGTCTCGGGAGGTCCGGTCGGACTTCAGGCCACGGAGATCGGCTGTGACCTCAGCGGATGCTGCGACGCCGTTGTCTAGCTCCACGGTCCCCGTGACCAGCGGTGTGCGACCTACGGCTGTGGTAGCTCCGATGCCCCTCCCCAGTTCCTCGTCGATCCGGTAGCCCACCCAACTCGAGGTGAAGTCTTGGAACGATCCGATCTCGGGGTCCACCATCCACGTTCCCGACGGGTCGGCGGTCGCCGCGACGGTCGTGGCTGGTGGCGCTGTCGTAGCTGGTGGCCCGGTCGTGGCCGGAGCAGCAGTGGTCGTGGCTGGCAGCGCGGTCGTGGCCGGAGGAGCAGTGGTCGTGGCCTGGGCGGCCGCGGCGGTCTCGATCGCCGTGGCCAGGTCCGGGGCGGGTGGCGCGTCGGACCGCACGAGGAACCACCAGACGGCGACGGCCACCACGAGGACCCCTACCAGTATCAGGATCGTCTTGGACAGGCCCCGTCTCCGCGCCAACGTCACCACAGCCGAGCCACCATGATGTGACCCTAGGGCTCACCCTCCCGACCGAGCCCGGTCGGGCTGGCACCCATAGGCCCCCCGCCATGAAGTTCGGCCTGTTCTACGAGCACCAGATCGCCCGCCCATGGGGCGAAGGCGACGAACATCGCCTGTTCAAGGACGCTCTCGAGCAGGTCGAGTTGGCAGACCGCGTGGGTTTCGACCACGTGTGGGAGGTCGAGCACCACTTCCTAGAGGAGTACAGCCACAGCTCGGCCCCTGAGGTGTTCTTGGCTGCGGCCAGCCAACGCACCTCGCGAATCCGCCTGGGCCACGGAGTTGTCCTGCTGCCGGGCGCCTACAACCACACCGCCCGGGTCGTAGAACGCATCAACACCCTGGACCTGCTGTCAGACGGTCGGGTCGACTTCGGAACCGGGGAGTCGTCCTCCAACGCCGAATTGGACGGCTTCGGGGTCGATCGCGATACCAAGCGCGACCAGTGGTTGGACCACATCGAGGCAGCTACCCGGATGATGGTCGAAGAGCCCTTCGCCGGCTGGGACGGGCCGTGGCTGCAGATGCCGCCGCGCAACGTGGTCCCCAAGCCGTTCCAGCGGCCGCACCCTCCGCTGTGGGTGGCGTGCACCCAGCGCGAGACCATCCGCCTAGCCGCCTCCAAGGGCATTGGTGCCCTGTCGTTCGGGTTCGTGGAGCCCGGTGAGGCCGAGGAGTGGGTGGGCGAGTACTACGACATCATCCGGTCTGAGGCCTGCGTGCCGGCCGGGTTCTCGGTCAACGCCAACATCGCCTGCGCTCTGCCGTTCATGTGCCACGAGGACGAGGGCGAGGCCATCGACCGGGGCCTCGACGGTGCCCACTTCTTCGGATACTCCCTGGGGCACTTCTACGGATTCGGCAACCACCAGCCCGGAGTGACCGACATCCACGAGCAGTTCCTGGCCAACCGCACTCTCTTTGGCTTCGACCGAGAAGCGGCCGCCCAGGTCGGTGTGGGCCTCCGGGCCCGAATGACGAAGGAGGTCGACGGAATGGACGAGGGCATTGCCTCGCTACGCGGCGCCATCGGCACGCCGGACCAGATACGGGAACTGCTTCTCGACTACGAAGCGGCCGGTGTGGACCAGGTCATCTTCATCAGCCAGGCCGGGCACAACCGTCATGAGCACATCTGCGAGTCGATAGAGCTGTTCGCCCGCGAGGTCATGCCCGAGTTCGCCGAGCGCGACCTGGCGCACGTAGCGGCCAAGGAAGCTGGGCTGGCCGACTCGGTGAGGGCCGCACTGGCCCGACGCGACCCGCCGCGGACTGCCGACCCGGAGTACCGCATCCCGCCACCGGTAGGCACCTCGTAAAAGGCTGGAGCGCCGTCAGGAGGGCAGGCGTCCGACCAACCAGTGGGCCGATCGGCCACCAAGTTCTAGGTGCAGACGCTCGCCGAGCCCAGGTCTGACCTGCCGGGCCAGTGAACGGTCGGCGACCAGCACTCCGATCTCCCAGCCCGGATGGCGCTCGGCAGCGACGTTGCCGAGCGTGGCGTAGAGGTTCCGGAGGTCGCCTCCACCAACCCGGCCACCCCACGGCGGGTTGGTGGCCACTAGGCCCGTCGACCCGGATGGAGGCGTGCCGGTTGGTGGCTCGAGGGCCGCCACTGGCGCGACCCGGAACTCGATGCGGTCGGCTACGCCGGCCCGTTCGGCATTGGCCCGGGCAGCCTCGACCGCTCCGGCATCCCGGTCGGCGGCGACGATGCGCGGTGGGTCGGTGCCATCGGGAACGGGCGCTTTGGCCCGGAGCTGGTCGGCGTCGGCGCCCACACTGGCCCAGGTACCCGGTTCGAACGAGGGCCATGCCCGGAGGGCCAGGTAGCGGCCCGCTGCAGCTGGCGTCCCGGCGGCCAGCAGAGCCGCCTCGATGGCAATGGTGCCTGACCCGCACATGGGATCGACCAGTGCCGACGACGGGTCCCAGCCCGCCGAGGCGAGCAGGCCGGCGGCCACCGATTCCCGGAGCGGTGCCTTCGCCGTGGCCTTCCGCCAGCCGCGTTCATGAAGGGGGGCACCAGAGGCATCGACGCTGACGGTGAACCGGTCATCCAGGCCCCGCACCACGACCAGCGGACCGGTTCCACCATCATCACCCGCCAACTCGGCCCCGGGGCCAGGGTCGACCGGACCGTCGTCGCGATCCCCGCTAGCCGGGAAGCCGGCGGCGAAGCGTTCACCGACCGCCCCGTCGTGCCAGAGCCTCGAGTGTCGGGTCGTCACCCGAAAGCGAGGAACGGCGTCGCTGGGCAGCCACGGCGACCAGTCGATGGCGGTGATGTGTCGCTCCAGGTCGGCGAACGACCGCGCGGTGAACCTGTCGATCCGCACCAGGACTCGGGTCGCGCACCGGAGGAAGAGGTTGGCGGCGTAGAGGCGTCGAGTCGTGAGTCCCACCGAAACGCTTCCCCGTCCGGTCCGCTCGGGGCGAGCGCCGAGGGCCACCAACTCATCGGCCACGAGATCTTCGAGGCCCGGTGGGCAGACAACCAGACACGGATGGTCGGACGCGCGGCGGCGGCCCATGGTGGTCAGAGCCCGAATGTCGCTGAGCGGACCTCAGCTACGCCGTCGTCATCGCCGGTCAGCTCGACCACGGCGTGGTTTCGGCGTCCGAAGAAGTAGAGGGCCAGTTCGCCCGGCTCTCCGGTGACCACCACTGGTCGACCCGCTTCNGNTGACCGTCGTCGGCCGACGGTGACCGGATCGTGTCCCGGCCGGGCGATCGACAGGTCGACGTTGCGGATCTGCCGGACCTGCATCGGAATTCGTCCTCGCTGGAACCGCCAGAGTGCGTCGTCGACCTCGCCCGCCAGGACCCGGGGGGTCCAACCGTCGACAGCCCGGCGGACGTCCTCGTGGTGGACGAAGTATTCGATGAGGTTTATCGNATCGTCGACTGGTCTCAGGACTGCCGGCGGCCCGGACCGGAGGCGGCCGACGAGACGGTCCCAGTCGGATCGCCCTGCCCGGCGCTCCGTTACCCGGGCGGTATGGCGAGCGAACGAGCCGCCGAGAACTAGGCCGGGGGCGACATCGGGGCGTCGCTCCCGCACTATCAGGTGGGCGGCTAGATGTCGGGTCCTCCAGCCGGCACACAAGGTCGGCGCGTCCGGGCCGACCTCTGACAGCAGGTCACACAGGACCTGGCGCTCATCGCGTGCNTGCNTAGCCATCAGGTCTACTCGACGAAAGTCTGTGTGGCTTCGCCTCGAAGCACGGCCTTGACGACCTTGCCTGAAGCGTTGCGGGGCAGCGGCTCGGACAACACTTCGAGGTGATCGGGCAACTTGTAGGGGGCGAGCGTCTCACCACAAAACGCNCGCGCCTCGTCNAGTTCGAGCGCCATGTCCGGCCGGACCACCACATAGGCCTTGACCTCCTGGCCCAGAGTGCGATGGTCAACTCCGTCGACGGCGCACTCCACGACCGCCGGATGCATCTCCAGTCGGGCCTCCANCTCGCCCGGATAGACATTCTCGCCGCCCCGTAGGATCAGGTCGCGCAACCGGCTGGAGAGGAAGAGTTGGCCGCCCTCGAGGCGCCCATAGTCTCCGGTCTTCAACCATCGACCTTCCAGGAGGGCTTCGGCAGTGGCCTCGGAGTCCTCCCAGTAGCCGATCATGGTGAGCGGGCTNCGNACGCAGATGGCACCACTCTCCCCNTCNGGAAGTTCGGCACCGTCCTCGTCGACGACCTTGAGCGACACCGTGGGCATGGCCATGCCGATGCTGTCGGCGTTCGCCCGNAGCATCTCNTTGCTGGCGTGGCTGACCATGCCGCCGNCCTCCGTCGACCCGTAGCCCGACGTNAAGGTGTTCACCAGATGNGGNAACCGCTCCTCGGTNGCCCGAANGAGCTCGGGGGTGGTGGCTGATCCGCCGATGGCGACGGTCTCTACGAGGCTCACGTCGANGTCTTCGATGTCGGGGTGTTCCAGCAGCCGGAAGATGTGGGTCGCCGTCCCGTTCCAGGCGTAGATGCGCTCTTCGGTTGTGAGCCGGATCACCGTCGCCGGGTCGAATCGGCCCATGGGCCAGACGTTGCCGGCGCCCGTGGCCATAGGGGTGATGCTGGCGCTCTGCAGCCCCGAGATGTGGAACATCGGGAANACGGCCAACCGGGGGCGCGCCGCTCCCGAGGTCGAGGCGCCGACCTGTGCCCCTTGGGCGGCGCCGAGGAAGATGACGATCTGGACGAAGCCAACCAGGCTCCGGTGGCTCAGCACCGCGGCCTTGGGGCGCCCCGTGGTTCCCGAGGTGAACTGCATCAACGCCGGCTGGTCCTCGTCGATGGCGACGTCGGGCAGGTCGGCATCGGGGGCGAAGTCGACCAAGGCATCGAAGTCGTCCTCCATGACCACCACGGGCATGCCCGGATCGGCGCCTTGGAGGCGCTCGAGGCGCGCANGGTCGGCCACCAGCAGCGACGGGCGGGTCCGACCCAGCGCGTGTTCGATCTCGTCGCGGGTCCACCATCCGTTGCAGGCCACGGCCACGGCCCCCAGAGACACTGTGGCCCAGAACGTCAGCGTCCACTCCGGGCGGTTGGCGGCCAGGATGGCCACCCGGTCGCCAGCGCCGATCCCGCGCTCGGACAGTGCAGCGGCCACCGAGGCGACCCGGCGGACGTTGTCGGCGAAGGACAGGGCGATGCGCCGGTCCCCGTCGTGGAATACCGCATAGTCGACGTCGCCGTAACGGGTCGACGATGCCAGTAGGTCGCGTAGCGAGCCGAGTCGCTGGACGAAGACCTGCATCTCCTCGCCGAGAACCTCCTCNGTGCCCATCTCGAATGGAGCACCGGGGGCCATGAGNGCCATTACCCGTTCCATGGGATCGGGGGCCTCGGCGCCACCCTCCCCTTNNTCTGTGGCTTCGACCGACACGANTCTCCTCTTCGAATTGCAGTCGGCTCAGACGGCCGTGGGTGTTCCGACCAGATCCTCGCGGAGTTGGCGCTTGACGAACTTGCCGTTGGCGTTGCGGGGCAACGACTCGTCGCGGAACCACACGTGTTCAGGCACCTTGAACCCTGCGATGAGGGTGCGGGTGTGGGCCTGCAGGTCGGCAGCCGTCAACTCGGCGTCGGGTAGGAGCACGACAGCCACGCCGACGACCTCGCCGTGCCGCTCGTCNGGCACGGCGAAGACNGCTGCCTCGGCGACGGCCGGGTGCTCGTAGATGGCGGCCTCCACCTCCGCGCAGTACACGTTCTCGCCGCTGCGGAGGACCATGTCCTTGGCCCGGTCGACCAGGAACAGGAAGCCGTCCTCGTCGAGATAGCCGATGTCCCCAGTATGGAACCAGCCGTCGGTCAGCACCTCGGCGTTGGCCTCCGGACGGTTCAGGTAGCCCCGGAAGACGTTCCCGCCACGAACCCACAGTTCTCCGTGGCCTCCCGGCGGCTGGTCGGTGCCGTCCTCGGCCACGATGCGGGCCTCCATGACCGGACACGGCGACCCGGCCGAAGCCGGCTTGGCCAGGAAGTACTGGCCGGCGTTGATGGTGACGACGCCGTTGGTCTCGGTGAGGCCATAGCCGGTGCTGGGGCGGCCTTCCATCCGGTCTTCGATCTTCTGGACCAGGTCGGGCTGCACGGCCGCACCGCCACCGCCGAGCGTCGTGATGCTGGACGTGTCCCGGGTGGCGAAATCAGGGCTGTTCAAGAGCTCGCGGGCCATGGTGGGCACGCCGGTGAACGTCGTCGGTCGCTCCCGTTCGATGAGTTCCAGGGCCACCTCGGGGTCCCAGCGGTGCATCAGCACGAGCTTTCCGCCCACTGCTGTGACCGGGTGCAGGCAGCAGTTGCAGCCCGTCACGTGGAACAGCGGCACGCCCAGCACGGAGCCGGGCATGGCGTCGCCGGTCTGCTTGTCCGACCCGGCCGGCGGCTCGCCAGCCGCCACGGCCTTGGCCTCGGCGCTCGCCTGCATCATCTGCCAGAAGGCCAGGTTCAACAGGTTGGACACCGCTCCCCGATGGGTCAGCACCGCACCCTTGGGGTGCCCGGTGGTGCCCGAGGTGTAGAAGACGCAGGCGTCGTCGTCGGTGTCGATGGCCACGGCTGGCGGTGCCGGCAGATCGACCGCCGCGTCCAGGGCGTCGGCCCAATAGACGGCGTCATCGCCCAGATCAGTCCCGTCGGCCCGGGTGGCCACGACGTGGAGCGATCGGTCGGCCCTCAGCACGTCGAGGTGAGGCGCCACCCTCTCGAACCGTTCGCCGTCGCACAACAGGACCTTCGGCGCCGAATCGGACAACCCGAACTCCATCTCGGGGCCGGTCCACCAGGCGTTCATCCCGACCACGGCCGCGCCGAGGCGCACCGTGGCCCAGTAGCCGACAACCCACTCAGGCAGGTTGCGCATGGCCAGTGCCACCCGGTCCCCGTGCCCGACGCCTACTGACGCCAGGTAGGCGGCCAGGGCGTCGACCGCGGCGTGGGCCTCGGTGTAGGTCAGTCGCTCGTCGCGATAGACGAGGTAGTCGGCGTCCCCGTGGGCCGCCGCGCCTGCCCAAAGCAGGGCCAGGTCGGGGGGCGCCGAGTCGTAGGTCCGGGTCGGAACTCCACGGACATCGGTGGTCGACCAGGCGAACGGGGATCCGGGCGCGGTCAACTCCTCCCACGCCTCGCTGTAGTACCTGTCCAATGCCCCTCCCCGGTCTCGTCAGAGCCATGATGGCCCCAGCACGGGACCTCGGAAAAGCCGGGGCACACCCGAGACCACGGGAGCACCACAATGACCGAGATCGCCTTTGACGACCTGGAGGGCCTACGCGCCGCCATCACAGAAGAGTGGAGTGACTGGGGACCCGAATACGAGATGACCCAGGAGAAGGTGAACCAGTTCGCCGAACTGACCGGTGACCACCAGTGGATCCACGTGGACGTGGAGCGGGCCAACGCCGGACCGTTCGGCGGCCCGATCGCCCACGGGTTCTTCACCCTCAGCCTGCTGCCCATCCTGAACCGCACCGGCGCGGTGAGGATCACCGGCCAGGCCAACGTCGTGAACTACGGCGCCGACGGGCTCAGGATGCTGGCCCCGGTGCCGGTGGGTTCCACGCTGCACGCCCGCAACCGGATCACCGATGTCCGCGAGCACAAGAAGGGCACGCTGGTGGCCACCCGGGTGGCCATCCACGTGGTGGGCAACGACGACGTTCCCGCCGTGCTCTACGACGCCCTCAGCCTGTACCAGGGCTGATCCTTACCGGATCGGGCCCGGTACCCGCTGGGCCCTAGTTGTTCTTGACGGTCATGCCGCCGTCGACCATCAGCAGGTGGCCGGTGATGTAGCTCGATGCCGGCAGGGCCAGGTGGAGGATGCCGTGGGCCACCTCTTCGGGTTCGGCATAGCGCCGGGCCGGCACCCGTCGTCGGGCGAACTTCACCTTGGCCTCCTCGGGGATCACGGCCGTCATGCCGGTGTCGATCGGGCCGGGACCCACGGCGTTGACGGTTATCCCCGTCTCTCCCAGTTCCACGGCCAGGGCCCGGGTCAGGCCCACCACACCGTGCTTGGCCGCCGTGTAGGCCGACGTGGACGGTGAACCACCCACCCCTTCGGTGGACGAGACGTTCACGATCCGTCCGGCGGAAGATGCCCGCAGGTGGGCCAGGGCCGCCCGGATGGTCAGGGTCATGCCGGTGAGCATCACGTCCAGAGCCCCCTGCCAGACGTCGCCATATCCGGCATCCTCGATCGGAGCCCCGGCCGGGATGCCGGCGTTGTTGACCAGCACGTCCAGGCCNCCACCGTGATCAACGGCCTCGGCCACCACCTGCCGGACTGCCGCCTCGTCGGAGACGTCCAAGGCCCACGCCCGGGCCCGGCCCCCGACCGAGGTGATCTCGTCGGCCACTGTGGTCGCCCGGCTTCCGTCGAGGTCGGTGACAGCGACGATGGCCCCCTCGTCGGCGAACAGGTGGGCGGTGGCCCGTCCGATCCCCGACCCGGCACCGGTGACCAGCACCCGGTGACCGTCCACCGACCTGCTCAGACGCGAGAGGCGGGTTGGCGCGGGNTCTTGGGAATGGGTCATGGCTGGAGTCTCGCGTGGGGGCTCGCCCTCCGGCGACCCGGTCCCACAGGCGGTCCGATCGGCGACCCACGTTGCCCTGATGGTCCGTCAGGTCCAATGATGAGGGCATGAGCGAATCGACCTTCCCTGACGACGTGGCAGCCATCGACACGATGATGGGCACCCGGGCGGGCCCCAACGCCAGGTTCAACTACGAGAACCTGACCGGGATCAAGGACGACGCCTCCAAGGAGATGAACTTCCCGGCCCAGTACATGTTCAAGGACGTGCCGTTCTCAGATCAGGCCCGCGGTACCGACGGCGAACCCCAGGACCCACCGCAGGGTGCCGACCTTTGCCTGCCCTTCATGGACCGAAACAACGTGCAGATGGCCATGATCGGCATCGGCCCCGACAAGTCCGAGGGTCGGGCCATGATCGAAGAGCATCCCGACCGGTTCTTCGCCTGTCACGAGCCGGACCCCAATGAGGTCATGGGGTCGATCCGGACCATCCGCCAGCTCCACCGTGACGCCGGGCTGAAGGCGGTGACCGCCTTCCCATGCGGCCGCAACCCCCAGGTCCCCATCGACGACCCGAAGATGTACGCCATCTACGCCACGTGCTGCGAACTGGACATCCCCATCTTCTGCTGTGCCGGGGTCCCCGGCCCCCGCCTGCCGTTCGCCGCCCAGCACGTCGAGTTGATCGACCAGGTGATGTACGACTTCCCTGACCTGGTTTTTGTCACCCGGCACGGCTGCGAACCGTGGGAGGACCTGATCGTCAAGTTGATGCTGAAGTGGCCGAACCTCTACTACTCCACCTCGGCATTCGCCCCGAAGCACTACCCGAAGGCCATTGTCGACTACGCGAACACCCGGGGCGCCGACAAGGTCATCTATGCCGGCTACTTCCCCATGGGTCTGTCACTGGACCGCATCTTCGCCGAACTGCGCAACGTGCCGTTCAAGGCCGACGTGTGGCCGAAGTTCCTCCGGGAGAACGCCATCCGGGTGCTCAAGCTGGATGCCTGACTCGCTTCCCGACTGGGCCCGGACCCAGCGGGAGTGGCTGCGACCCACCGTGGTGGGGCGACTGGGCATCCATCCGCCGTGGTGCGATCCGGTCGGCGAGGTCCCGGTCTCGATAGATCCTGGGCCGACCTTCGGACACGGCGCCCACCCCACCACCACCCTCGTGCTGGCCGAGGTGGACCGACTGGCCGGGCCGGGCATGAGCATGCTGGACGTGGGCTGCGGCTCGGGTGTGCTGGCGATCGCTGCGGCCCGCCTGGGTGCCGAACCGGTTGTCGGCATCGACGTGGANGCCGATGCCGTGGCNTGGACCCGCACCAACGCGGCGGCCAACGNCGTGGACGTCTCGGNGTCCACCACGCCCATCACCGACGTGCCCGGCACCTTCGACCTGGTGCTGGCCAACGTGTTGCCGGTGGTGCACGACGCCATAGCGCCGGCGGTGGCCGCCCGACGGGCCGAACAGGGCGTGCTGGTGGTCAGCGGCATCCCCGATGAGCGTGCCGACGGGGTGGTCGGCTGCTACGTGGCGTTCGGCCTGATCGAGGAACGCCGCACCAGCATCGACGGCTGGACGGCTGCAGTGCTGACGGGTACCGCCGGCGGCTAGCCCTGGGGGCCGACGCTTCCCGCGGCGCGCAACTCTGCGATCCGTTCAGCCGAGATGCCCAACTCGGCTAGCACCTCGTCGGTCTGTTCGCCGATACCGGGCGCCATGGTCGGTGTGGGCGGCAACTGGCCCTCGATGTAGACGGGCAGCGGGAGCTGTTCGGCGCCCACGTCGTCGATCCGGTAGAAGGGCAGGCGGTGGGCGAACTGGGGATCGTCGGGCGCCGTCTTGGGCGTATTCACCGGCGCGATCGGCGTGTTGACCTCGTTGGAGAAGTCCAACCACTCGGCGCAGGTCCTGGTGGCNAAGATGGCCTTCAGCTCGGNCTGCATCTCCATGTTGTGGCGGGCGTGGTCGGCGTACTTGGAGCCGGGCCACCGCTCGAACATGTCCATGCGGTCCACTCCCTCGCAGAAGTTGCGCCAGAAGGCCTGCTCGGAGGCCATGAACAGCACGTGGCCGTCGGACGCCTCGTAGATCTGGTAGCGGACGCCCTCCCACATGCCGGCCAGGCCGGGCTCGCGCCGCTCGTAGTCGTCGGCGGCGTTGCCGGTCACCACGTCGGCCGGACGTTCGTATGCCTTGTAGGTCTCGATGCGGTACCAGTCCATGTAGGCGGCAGCATCGGACTGGGCCACCTCCAGGGACGTGCCCTTACCGGTCTCCCGGGCGCTGATGACGGCGGCAAGGATGCCCAGGGCGGCCACCATCGGGCCGACGTTGATGCCCACGTTGGGCAGGACGGGGATACGGGTGAACCCCTCGTCGTCGACCACCGGCTCGATCAGGCCAGCCCACGTGTCGTAGGCGATGCCGTGGCTGGGCATGTCGCGGTACGGGCCGGTGGCGCCGTAGCCGGACAAGGTGCAGAACACGATCCGTGGGTTGACGGCCAGGAGATCCTCGAAGCCCAAGCCCAGCTTGGCCAGCGACCCCGGACGCATGGCCTCCACCACCACGTCGGCTTGCCGGACCAGGTCGCGGTAGATCTCCAGGCCGTCCTCGGTCTTGAGATCCAGGCAGATGCTCCGCTTGCCACGGTGGGTGTGGAGGTGGAGCAGCGAATTGCCCTCGATGATGGGCCAGGTCATCTGCCGGACGTAGTCGCCGGCCGGCGGTTCGACCTTGATCACATCGGCTCCCAGATCGGCCAGGAACGTGGTCACCAGGCCCGGTCCGAGCAGGGAACTCTCCACCACCTTGACTCCGGCCAGTGGCCGGTTGGCGTCTGCGCCCACGATCGTGCTGCCTCTCCGGCCGTTGGTCGGCCCTGGTGCCTGGTCCCGGAAGGCACAGGTCAAATCTGACAGACCGTCAGATTACCCGCCCCGAGCCTGACTCGTAGGCTCGGGTGATGGCCAACGCGATGCACCTGCTCCACGCGATGTCGTACCAGTCCGACACCCCGCAGACGATCGGCCGCGACACGCGCCGCAGGGTTTGGGGCTTCGCCCGGCCCTACCGGTCCAAGGTGGTCGGCTTCCTGGCCGTGGTCACCGCCTCGTCACTCCTCGGCGTGGTGCCACCCCTCCTCTTCCGGGAGATCATCGACGGGGCCATCATGGCCGGCGACCGAGACCGCCTCACCGTGCTGGGCCTCCTGGTGGTAGCTGCTGCACTGGCCCAGGCCGCCCTGGCCTTCGTGGAGCGGTGGGCCTCGGCCACCGTCGGCGAGGGCCTCATCTTCGACCTGCGGGTCGCCCTGTTCGACCACGTGCAGCGGTTGCCCATCTCGTTCTTCACCCGTACCCAGACCGGGGCGCTGGTCAGCCGCCTCAACAACGACGTGATCGGCGCCCAGCGGGCGCTCACCGGCACCTTGGGCACCGTGGTCTCCAATGCCATCACGGCGGCCACCACCCTGCTCACCCTGTTCCTGCTGGAGTGGCGGGTCTCCCTGCTGGCCATGGTGCTGCTGCCGTTGTTCATCCTCCCGGCTCGACGGGTCGGGCGCACGGTGGCCGGCATCACCCGGGAGGGCATGAACCTCAACGCTTCGATGAACGCCACCATGACCGAACGGTTCAACGTGTCTGGTGCCCAACTGGTCAAGCTGTTCGGCCGCCCCAGCGAGGAGACCGACGGGTTCGCCAGACGAGCCGGACGGGTACGTGACATCGGCATCCGCAATGCCCTGTTCAGCCGGGCCTTCGTCATCGCCCTGACCCTGCTGGGAGCCACCGGCACGGCCATCGTCTACTGGGTGGGCGGCTCGCTGGCCATCAGCGGCTCCATCACCATCGGGACCCTGGCCTCCATGGGCGTGCTGGTGGCCCAGCTCTACGGGCCACTGGCGCAGTTGACCAACGCCCGGGTGGACGTCATGTCGGCCTTCGTGTCCTTCGAGCGGGTCTTCGAGGTGCTCGACGCCCCGAACCCGGTGGCCGACTCACCCGATGCCCAGCCGATGCCGGCCGAAGCGACCACGGGGCACCTGGCCTTCCATAACGTGTCGTTCCGCTACCCGGCTGCTGACGAGGCCTCGGTGGCCTCGCTGGAGACTGATGCCACCCCCGACGAGCCGGGCCGGATCGTGCTCGACGGCATCGACCTGA
>PAXM01000050.1 GCA_002714485.1 Acidimicrobiaceae bacterium | reverse complement strand
CGTAGCTGCCGGAGCCGCCGTGGTGGCAGCCGCTTCACTTCCTGCCGAGGAACTGTCCCCATCGTCGGACCCACAGGCGGCGGCGATCAGGGTGAACGCCAGGCCTAGGGCAATCAATACACGTCGGTTTCGACGCATGGTCCCCTCCATGTTCGTTGAATAATCAATGTTCGAATGTCGAAAAGGGCGAACAACCCCGTCCGTGGACGGAGGTGGCGCCGATCACTGGATTGACGGTACGGTACGGTACGGTACTGTATTCTCCTCGCACCGACAAGGTTCGGGTCCAGGTTCTCCTAGGAGCGGGCCCGGTGGGGGTCGCTCGAAGGGGAAGAAGACCGGTTGGTCCCTGTAGGCGGAAGCGAACACGGTGGCCGCGACCGGACGCGACGCTAGGCCACGGACTGGAACGTATGCAATGTTGGTGGTAACCGCGGAAGGGGGGTTTCATGGCAGGCCCGACGGGTACTGAGTTCGTGAATCCAACCTCGGGAGGCGTGGAACCGGGGAACGATGACCTGGGTGGCGTGGCCATCCTTGACGCAGCGATGCGCCTGTTGGCTGATGGAGGCCTCACGGCCTTTACCACTGATCGCCTGGCTGCCGAGGCCCGCGTTTCAAAGAGTTCCATCTACCGGCGGTGGCCGGACAAGAAGGCCATCTTCCTAGCCCTCATGCGTCAGTGGGCTAGCCGGGCCGAGGTCGAGGACCAGGGGGGCTTGGTCCCCGAACTGGACCAGTGGTTCGCCGATCGTCAGCGGGTGTACAACGAGTCGGGCTTCCGACAGGTAGCAGCGAGCTTGGTTGAGTTGTCGGCTCACGACCCGGAGATCGGAGAGGCTCTGAGCCGGTATCGGCGCTCCACCTGGAACACCTTGCGCGAGATCCTGAATCGGGCCGTCGAGCGCGACGAGATCGCTGATGGGCTAGATGTGGACCACCTAGAGCAGTTCCTCCTCGGTCCGATCTACTACCGATCGGTGCTCGAGGGCCTAGAGGTCGACGACGCCGCAGTGGCCGCGTTCCGGAACCTCTCGCTGACCGCCCTGGGTGTCGAGGTCCCATCGTGACCATCACCGTCTATCCCGCCCGGCAGATCCACACCATGGATCCGTCGCTTCCCACCGCAACGGCCATGGCCGTCCGGGGCGACCGGATCGTCGAAGTGGGGACGATGGAATCTTTGCGGCCGTGGTTGGACGCCCACGAACACTTGGTGGACAGCCGTTTCGCAGACTCGGTGCTGCTGCCCGGCCTGATTGACCCTCACGTGCATCCGTCGATGATGGCGATGCTCATGGCCACTGAGTGGATCACCCCCGAGGCATGGAACCTGCCGGGGCGTGACGTGCCGGCCACCGTGGGGAACGACGCCTATTTGGCCCGGTTGGCTGAGCTGGAGGCCCGGCACCCATCGGAGCAGCCGTTCGTGACCTTTGGGTGGCACCGGCAGTTCCACGGCGAGGTCAGCCGATCTGATTTGGACGTCCTGTCGACCACTCGCCCGATCGTGGTTTGGGGTCGGTCAGGCCACCAGGTGTGTTGCAACGGTCCAGCCCTAGAGATGGTGGAGGCCGCCGAGGGTGCCGCGTGGGACCCTCACATTGACTTGGAGACGGGGTGGATGTGGGAGTCGGGCATGGCCTGGGCACTCCAGCGACTGCGGTCGGTCCTGTTCGAGGGCGGCCAGTACGAGGCGATGATGGAGGAGGTGGCCCAGTTGGTCCACCGGGGCGGGGTGACGACTATCGCCGACGCCGGGTTCGGTGGCATGGCCCTGCCCGAGCGGGAGATTGAGGTACTGGCTCAGGTACACGAGGGCGACCACGTGCCGTTCCGCCAGTACCTGATCCCCCAAGTAGGCACGTTCAAGCGGGTGTACGGGGACGAGGCCGAGGATCGGATGGCCGCTCTGTCGGAACATGCTTCGGAGCGCATCCGGTTCCTGGACGCCGGCAAGTTCTTTGCTGACGGGGCGTTCATCGCCCAACTCATGCAGTTGGGCGAGCCGGGCTACATCGACGGCCACGAGGGTGCGTGGATGGCCGAGCCGGATCGCATCGTCTGGCACGTCAGGCCGTGTTGGAACACCGGGAAGCAGGTCCACGTCCACGTCAACGGTGACCTGGGGATGGACGCCACTCTGGACGCCATCGCAGAGCTACAGGCTGAGATGCCTCGGTTCGACCATCGGACGGTGCTGCACCATTTCGGCGTGACCACCCAGGCTCAGTCGAGGCGGGCCGCCGCCCTGGGCTGTGCTGTCCAGGCCAACGGGTACTACCTGCGGTTCTTCGGCGACCAGTACGTGGCGGAAGGGCTCGGTACCGAGCGGGCGTCGCAGATGACCCGGGTGGGGTCGGCTCGTCGGAACGGGATGAGCGTGGCCCTGCACTCGGACCTGCCAATGGGGCCGCTGGAACCGTTGCTGGCTGCGTCGGCCATGGCCACACGGACCTCAGGATCCGGGGTGGTGCTGGGCGAGAACGAACGGCTCAGCCCGTATGACGCCATTGCCGCGGTGACCATTGAGCCGGCATGGCAACTGTTTCTGGACGGCGAGATCGGTTCGCTGGCTGCCGGAAAGCTGGCTGACGTGACGGTGCTGGCTGACGACCCGTTCGAGATGGAACCGGCGACATGGCCCGACATCGACATCGAGGCAACGATGTTGTCGGGGCGGGTGTACCCGCTCCCGGCATGAGCCTCACGACCAAGACCGGTTCAGGGCCGGTGTCCTCAGAAGTGGGTCAGATGGCAGCCCGGATTCCCATGGTGGTGCTGGGTGGATGGCTGGGGGCCGGCAAGACGACGATGATTAACCGTCTGCTCAGGGTTGCTGGCGACGAACGCATCGCTGTGGTTGTCAATGACATTGGTGAGGTAAACCTGGACGCCGAACTCATCGCGGCACGCGACGGCGACACAGTGGAACTCACCAACGGGTGCGTGTGCTGCTCCATCGGCGACTCGCTGGCCATGACACTGCGCGACCTGGTTCTGCGCGACCAGATCACGGACGACTCGGCAGCGAAACGGCGGCTGGACAGATTGGTGGTTGAGGCCAGCGGGGTGGCCGAGCCCGACCGGGTGGCCGCCTACGGGGACCGGCGTCGGATCCGGCCCGACGGGATCGTGGTGGCCGTGGACGCCACCGACGTGGTGGCCCGTGCGGCCGACCCTGTCTACGGACCATTGGTGGTCCGGCAGGTGCGAGCCGCTGACCTGATCGTGGTGACCAAGGTCGATCTGGCACCTGATGGTGGCGCTGGGGCGCGTGCCTGGTGCGCCGAGGTGGCACCAGGTGTGCTTCTCGTCGACGCTGCCCCCGCCGGCCCGGACGGATGGATCCGGTCACTGCTGGGAAGCCCTCCGACCCGGCTGCCGATTGACGCGGCCGAAGCGGCTGCCGTGCCTGCTCCTGCAATGGATTTGCGGGTGGAAACAGCGGTTTGGCATGCACACGGACCGGTGGACGTTGACCGTCTGGTTACTGCCCTGGAGAGGCTGCGTGGACGGCTAGGCCCGTCGCTACTGCGGGCCAAGGCTGTGGTGGCGGCCCTCGATGGGACCCCGACGGCCGTGCATCTGGCTGCTGGGATGGTCTCAGTTGAGTCGGCGCCGATGGAAACCGCTGGGCAGTCCGGCTCACTGGTCTGCATTGCCGCACCTGGGGCACTGAACGGTGTCGACCTGGGGTCGACCTTCCAGGCAGCCCTCGGACCAGCTTTCGAGTCACAGGAACCACTGTCGTGCTAACCCCGAAGCTGGTCGTCACCCTGACCGATCCCGAGACGGGCGTGCCGTGGCCGACCGAACTGGATGCGCTGCCCGTACCGGTGACGGCAGTCGAAGCGGGCCTGATGGCGGGGGAACCGGTGCCCGAGGACAAGCGGGTCCACCACGGCAACTGGCTGTCGTGGCCCAACACCCGGTGGTCGTTCACCCACATGGACGAGTTGCGGGCCTCAGCTCGGATCACCACCTCCGACACACCCGGTGACCTCCTCCCAGATGCCGCGGCTGCTGGTGGCCCGACTGGTCAACCGGTGGGAGGCCTCGTCGACCTGGACGGCCTGACGGTCGACGACGGCGACGGAGGGACCTGGACGCTGGAGGAGATGCTCCACCACACCTACACCGACGGGTTTCTGGTTCTGCACAGGGGACAGGTGGTGGTCGAGCGGTACTTCAACGGAATGGACCGGTCGACCCGGCACATCATGTTCTCGATGACCAAGACGGTCACCGGGGTGCTCGCCATGCTGGCCATCAAGTCGGGAGCCATGGCCCTCGACGACCTGTTGAGTGTTCACGTCCCAGAGCTGGCCGATACGGCATACGCCCCGGTAACCGTGGACCAGGCTTTGAACATGACCGACGGGGTCCGCTTCCTCGAGGACTATGCCGATGGAAACTCGGACCTCACCCGTTACGGGGTGGCCATGGCGTTTTCACCGGCGCCGCCGACCTGGAACGGCCCCGATGGCATCCACGAGGCGATCATGAGCTTCACCGAGCGGGAACGCCCGCCGGGCGAGTCGTTCGTCTACAAGTCGGTGACCACCGACGTACTGGCCTGGGCGACGGCCCGGGCCACCGGGCAGCGCTGGGTGGATGGCGTGTCCGAAAAGATCTGGGGACCGATGGGCGCCGAGGACGATGCCTCGGTGGTACTCGACAGTCGGGGAATCGCCGTGTCGTGTGGCGGTATGTCCTGCACGCTGCGCGACCTTGCCCGATTCGGCCGGATGTTGTCTCGGTCGGGGCGGGTCGGCGAAGGTGCCGCCGAGAGGCAGGCCATCCCGGCGGCGGTGGCCGACGACCTCGCCGCCGGTGGCGAGCCGTATCCGGGTAGTGGCGGGGGCTACCCGACCCGTGAGGGATGGACCTTCCATCGCCACTGCTGGAACATGCAGCAGGTGATGGGAGCGTTCATGCCCATGGGGGTCCACGGCCAGCGGGTGTTCTGCCATCCCGGGCACGACCTGGTGGTAGCTAAGTTCGGTGGGCACCCGGTGACCGGCAATGCCTACACCGACGTCACCCACGATTCGCTCTACCGGACTGTCCTCAATCGATGCCAGGGTCCCAGGTGAGCCACCGGCTCAGGCCCGGTACTCAACCACCCCGCCGACCACCGTGGCCAGCACCGCGATGTCCTTGATGGCCATGGGTTCGACTTCGAATGGATCGGCGTCCAGCACCACGAGATCGGCCAGCTTGCCGACCTCGAGGGTCCCCTTGTCGTGCTCCTCCATGCTCACGAAGGCAGCCGCCGAGGTGTAGCCGGCCACAGCGTCAGCCACCCGGGCTCGCTGGTCGGGGCCGAGGAGTTCACCGTCGCGGGTGATCCGGTTCACGGCCGTCCAGATGGTGAACAGCGGATCCAGCGGCGTGACCGGCATATCGCAGTGCAGGGCATGGACTATCCCGTGAGCGGTGAAGCTGGCCAGCGGGTCGATGCGCGATCCCCTTTCGGGGCCGAGGAACCGGTCCCGGTGGCGGTCACCCCAGTACCAGATGTGGTTGGCGAACACCGACGCCAGCACGCCGAGCCGGGCCATCCGCTCAAGCTGGTCCTCTCGGGCCGTCTGGCAGTGCTCGATGCGGTGCCGGTGGTCGTGCCGCGGGTGGGCAGTGAGTGCCGCCTCGATGGCGTCCAGCGCGTTGTCGATGGCTGCGTCGCCGTTGGCGTGAATGGCCACCTGCCATCCCCCGGCATGGGCGTCGACGACCATCTCGGTGAGTTCGGCGGCCGGGATGACCTCGTAGCCGTGGACGTCGGGGCGATCGTGGTAGCCCTTGCACAGGCACGCCGTGTACCCCTGGATGGAGCCATCGGAGATGAACTTCATGGCACCGATCGAAAGTCGGTCGTCGCCAATCCCGGTGCGGAACGGCAGGTCTCCAGCGGTCCGCCAGATGGGAAACACCTGAGTACGGACCCGCAGGGAGCCATCCTCGACACCCTGCTGATACGCGGCGTACATCGTCGGGGTGACAACCGCTGCGTCGGTCATGGTCGTGGTGCCCACTGACAGGCAAAGGTCGGAGATGGCCTTCACAGCCGCGGCCGTGTCCTCGAGCGAAGCCGTCGGCAGGGCGGCGCTGACGGCGAAACCGGCCGTCTCCTCCATGCAGCCGTTCAGTCGACCGGATCCGTCCCGCTGGAACAAGCCACCCACCGGATCCTCGACGTCCTCGGCGATACCGGCGAGTTCGAGTGCACGGTCATTGGCATAGGACAGGTGGCCAGACACATGGCGGACGAAGATCGGGTGGTTGGTGCTGGCCCGGTTCAGGTCGTCACGGGTGAGGTGGCGATCGTCGTCCATGAGCGAGTCGTCGTAGCCCCATGTCTGGATCGGCTCGCCGGTCGGGGTCATGTTGGCCCGGGTGGCCAGGGCAGCTACCACTCCGTCGATGTCGTGGCAGGCCGGGTAGCCAATCTGGGCTGCTGACATCATCACACCTGCAGCGATGGGGTGCATATGTGTCTCGATGAATCCGGGCAGCACCGTGGCACCGACGAGGTCGACGACCTCGGTGTGCGGGCCTACCAGAGCATCGACCTCGGCCTGGCTGCCCACCGCCACGATGCGGCCCCGCCAGGAGGCGAGCGCATCGGCTGGCGGTCCGTCGGGGCGGGACGGGTCCAGCGTGTGGAATAACCCGTTCGTGAACAGGCGGTCGGCGATGGGCACGGCGGCTACTTCTTCTTGGCCCGCTTTTTGGCCTGCATGCGTTCCATGTAGGCCTTCCGCGAAGCCTGGCCCTCCGGGTCGCGCAACGCCGACGTCAGCCCGTCGGCGTCGGACCATGACCGTCCGGTACCCACCATCTGGTCGGTCACCGCGTTGACATGTCGTTTGGTGGCCAGCACGGCTCCCCGCGGTCGGCTGGCCACGGCCTCTGCTAACTCGTCGACGGCAGCATCCAGCTCGGCTGCAGGCACGATCCGGTTCAGGAATCCAGAGGCCAGGGCCTCTTCGGCGCCGAACGGTCGGCAGGTCATGACCAGTTCTTTGGTAAGCGCGGGGCCGATCTCGCGCACCAGTCGGGGGATGCCGCCCCAGGCCAGCGGGATGCCTAGGTCGACTTCTGGAATGGAAAACGACACGTCGTCAGTGGCGATACGCAGGTCACAGGCCGCCCCGATCACAAGGCCGCCGCCCACCACGTGTCCGTGCATCGCTGCGATGAGCACCGGAGAAGTGCGTTCTAGGGCGTCGGCCATGAGGCGGCCGGTATCAGCGGGCACTCGGCCACCGGCCGGCGACGGGCCGGCGTCGCCGAATACCGTCAAGTCGAAGCCGGCGCTGAACGCCCGGCCCTCGCCGCGCAAGACCACGACCCGCAGGTCGGGCTGGTGGTCGAACCAGGCCGCAGCGTCGGCCACCTCGGCCATCAATTCGTTGGACAGGGCGTTGAGTCGGTTGGGCCGGTTCAGGGTGAGGGTGGCGCGACGCCCGTCACAGGTGACGGAGATGGTCTGGAACTCCGGCGGGGAGGCGGTGATGGCCATAGGTCGATCCTGCCCGAGGATCGGGGTGGGACCCCAGTCGGAGGTACTAGTCGACAGGAGGTTGGTCACCAACGGACCTGGGTTCCACCGGTTCCAGGGTGACATTGGTTGACAGGCTGTCACCCTCGGCCAGGTCGATGCTGGTGGCCCGGGCCGCGGCGGCTACGTCGTCCAGAGCGGGGCGTAACAGGGCGAGGCGGTCCGGGGTGTCGGTCAGCGTGCAGGCGATGACCGGGGTGGCCAGCGAGCGCTTCTCGGTGGTCTTGTGGCGCCGGATCTCGGCCAGCGCGGCGGCGGCCACTTCGGCGATCGCCGGGTCGACGTACTCCCCTCGATCGGCGTCGGCTCGCAGTTCGTCGGCCGACGGCCACGACTGCCGGTGGATCGACCCGCCCCGCCACCACGACCACACCTCCTCGGTCACGAACGGCAGGAATGGGGCGAACAGACGTAGGAGGGTCGACAGGGCCAACCGGAGGGCATGGCGGGCCGATTCGGCTCCAGCCTCGTCGCCCTCGTAGGCCCGGTTCTTGACCAATTCGACATGGTCGTCGGTGAACGTCCAGAACCAGGTCTCGGTGCGTTCCAGTGCCCGGGCGTAGTCGAACCCGTCAAGGGCTCGGGTGGCCTCGTCGACGAGGTCGGCGAGCTTTAGCAGCATCGCCCGGTCCAGCGGGTGGGTGATGGTCGCCGCGTCGATCGCCAGAGGTGTGTCGCCGTCGGCGCCGAAGCCAAGGGTGAACCGGCTGGCGTTGAGCACCTTGATGGCCAGACGCCGGCCGATCTTCATTTGGCCGTCGTCGAAGGCGGTGTCGGTGCCCGGGCGTCCGTTAGCGGCCCAGTAACGCACTGCGTCGGAACCGTGCTGGTCGAGCAGGTCGACCGGAGTGACGACATTGCCCTTGGACTTGGACATCTTCTTGCGGTCGGGGTCGAGGATCCATCCCGACAGGGCGCAGTGGCCCCACGGGGCGGCATCGGCCTCGAAGTGGGAGCGCACGGCGGTCGAGAAAAGCCAGGTCCGGATGATGTCGTGGGCCTGGGGGCGGAGGTCCATGGGATAGGTACGGCCGTACAGGTCCTCGTCTTCTTCCCAGCCGCAGGCGATCTGTGGGGTAAGCGATGAGGTGGCCCAGGTGTCCATGACGTCTGTGTCACCGGCGAAGCCGCCCGGCTGGCCGCGCTGGGCTTCGTCGTAGCCGGGAGCGGTGTCAGATGACGGATCGATGGGTAGGTCGGCCTCGGCGGGGACGATGGGGTGGTCGTGGTCGGGTTCGCCGTCGGCGTCGAGTGGGTACCACAGTGGCAGGGGCACACCAAAGAACCGTTGGCGGCTGATGAGCCAGTCGCCGTTGAGGCCGTCGATCCAGTTGGTGTATCGGGTCTGCATGTAGGAGGGATGCCACTGCATTTCGTCGCCCCGGGCGATGAGGGCGGCTCGGAGCTCGGAGTCACGGCCTCCGTTGCGGATGTACCACTGTCGGCTGGTCACGATCTCGAGCGGCTTGTCGCCCTTCTCGAAGAACTTGACCGGGTGGGTGATGGGCTCGGGTTCGCCGACCAGTTCACCGGTCTCCCGGAGGATCTCGACCATTTCGGCTTGAGCGGAGAACACCGTCTTGCCAGCCAGTCGGGCGTAGGCGGCCAACCCGGCCTCGGTCTCAATGCCCGGCGGCGGTTCGGGGTTTATCCGGCCGGTCCGGTTGAGGATGGCGCGGACTTCGAGGTCTAGCTCGCGCCACCAGATCACGTCTGTGGTGTCACCGAATGTGCAGATCATGGCGACACCGGTGCCCTTTTCCGGGTCGGCTAGTTCGTGGGCCTTCACCGGCACCTCAACGCCGAAAACTGGGGTGGTGACCGTGTTGCCGAACAGGGGCTGATAGCGCTCGTCGTCGGGGTGGGCCACGAGGGCCACGCAGGCAGCCAGTAGCTCGGGACGGGTGGTAGCGATGTGGATGTCGCCACCGCCGTCGGGGCCGGCCACACCGTCGGGTAGGTGGAAAGCCAGCCGGTGGTAGGCGCCAGGGCGATCTCGATCCTCCAGTTCGGCCTGGGCTACCGCTGTGCGGTGGGTGACGTCCCAGAGCGACGGCGCCTCGACCTGGTAGGCCTCACCGCGAGCCAGGTTTCGCAGGAAAGCCCGCTGGGAGGCGCGCTGACAACGCTCGTCGATGGTGGCGTAGTGCTGGGTCCAGTCGACGGATAGGCCGAGGCGGCGAAACAGTGCTTCGAAGGCTTTCTCGTCTTCAGCGGTCAAGACGTGGCAGAGCTCGATGAAGTTGCGTCGGCTGATGTCGATGTCGCCGCGCTTCTTGATGGCCTTGGGGTCGCCGGCGTCGTTGGGAGCGGTGAAGTTGGGGTCGTGGGGCAGCGATGGTTCGCAACGCACACCGAAGTAGTTCTGGACCCGGCGTTCGGTGGGCAGGCCATTGTCGTCCCAGCCCATCGGGTAGAAGACCTCGCGGCCGGCCATGCGCTGATAGCGGGCGATGGTGTCGGTGTGGGTGTAGGAAAACACGTGGCCGACGTGCAGGGACCCACTAACCGTGGGTGGAGGGGTGTCGATGGAAAAGACGTCGGAGCGGGCCTTCGAACGGTCGAAGCGGTAGGTGCCCCGCTTCTCCCAGACGGCATCCCAGCGGTCCTCTAGGCCCTCGAGGCCCGGACGGTCCGGGATGGNGGGTGCGGGCGCGGCGGCTGAGGAGTCCGGGTGGCTCATGATTGACCGAGGCTACCGGTGGGGGTCCGGGCCGCCGCTAGCGTGCCCGCCGTGACGCGCCCAGTCGACAGTTCCACCTCAGCCGCCGGCGCGCGTCCGAAGGCTCCACGAGGGTTCGGGGTGATCTGGGCCACCGTGGCCCTCGACATGGTCGGGTTCGGGATCCTGTTGCCGGTGCTGCCGTTGTACGCGGAGGACTTCGGGGCGTCCCCGGCGACCGCTGCGGCCCTGATAGCGGTGTTTTCGGCCGCCCAGATGGTGGCGGCGCCGTTCTGGGGCAGGCTGTCGGACCGGATTGGCCGCCGGACNGTGCTGGTGGCAGCACTGGTCGGGTCCTGTCTGGGGAGTCTGGTGACGGGGTTGGCNGGGGCATTGTGGGTGCTGTTCGCTGGACGGGTCTTGGACGGGTTCTCTGGCTCGTCGTACGCAGTGGGTCAGGCGGCAGTGGCTGACCTGGCAAAGCCGGAGGACCGGCCCCGNCTCATGGGCATGTTGGCTGCAGCGTTCGGGGTGGGGTTCGTAGCCGGTCCGTTGATCGGATCGATCGCTGCCCTGGGAAGCCGGGAGTTGCCATTTTTCGTGGCCGCTGCACTGGCTGGCGCCAATGCGCTGGTGGCTCTAGTGCGCTTGCCGGCCAGAACCGCTGGCAGCGGTTTGGTCGCGTCAGCATCGAAGTCTGGGCGTCTAGCGCTGTGGGGGTCGGCCGGACCGGCGGTGCGCCGCCTAGCCATGTTGGCACTGGTGTCGATGGTTGGGTTCGCTGGCTTCGAGGCAACGTTCGGCCTGCTAGTGGAGCGTCGGTTCCCGGAGGTGGGCGACCCCACGGTGTACGGGCTGTTCGCCTGCATCGGACTGCTGATGGTGCTGATCCAGACCCGGGTGGTAGGTCCGGTGAACGCGTTGTTGGGGTCCCGGTCGGCGCTCCGGGTAGCGCTGGTAGCGGTGGCCGCNGGGATGGTGGTGCTGGCCGCCGGTGGTGGCTGGGCCGGGCTGGCTGTGGCCCTCGTGCTGTTGGTGGTGGGCCAGGGCGTGTTCGGCCCGACTCTGTCCCACGCCACGGTGGAGACAGTGGGTGACGCCGGTCGGGGCGCGGCCTTGGGCCTGCAGCAGGGGGCGGGGGCACTAGGTCGGATTGTCGGGCCGCTGCTGGCTGGGTTGCTGCTGGACCGGGTGGGCGTGGGGGCGCCGTACCTGGTGGCTGCCGGATTGGCCTTGGTTGCACTGGCGGTCGTACCGTCGGGATCAGAGCCATCGACACCTGGGACGCCATCGTGAACGAGTTCAGCCTCGCCTTGACCGACGAGCAGGAGCAGCTCCGTGACTGGATCCACCAGTTCTGCGTGGATGTGGTCCGGCCGGTGGCCGAGGAGTGGGACGAGCGGGAAGAGTTCCCATGGCCCGTCGTGGAGGAGGCGGCCCAGATCGGTCTGTACGGCTGGGACTTCCTAGCTCAGGGAATGCTGGGTGATAAGACCGGCCTGACCCTTCCGGTGGCCATCGAGGAGTTGTTCTGGGGNGACGCCGGGATCGGCATGGCCATCATGGGTACCGGCCTCGCTGCAGCGGGCATCGCCGCTTCTGGCACCCAGGAACAGGTCATGGAGTGGGTGCCCCAGTGCTACGGCACCGCAGACGACATCCGGCTGGGGGCGTTCTGTGCCAGTGAGGCCGACGCCGGTTCGGACGTCGGTGGCTACCGGGCACGGGCCGTGTACGACGAGGCCAGCNACGAGTGGGTGCTNAACGGTGCCAAGGCGTGGATCACAAACGGGGGGATCGCCGACGTGCACGTGGTGGTGGCCGTGGTCGACCCGGAGTTGGGTTCCAAGGGGCACGCCTCTTTCATCGTCCCGCCCGGGACGGTCGGGCTGAGCCAGGGCCAGAAGTACAAGAAGCACGGGATACGGGCCAGCCACACCGCCGAGGTGCTGCTGGACGACGTGCGGGTTCCAGGGCAGTGCCTTCTGGGCGGCAAGGAAAAGCTCGAGGAGCGCCTGGCTCGGGTACGGCGAGGTGAAAAGGGCAACGCCCAGGCGGCCATGCAGACCTTCGAGGCCACCCGTCCAGCCGTGGGTGCCCAGGCGCTGGGTGTGGCCCGGGCGGCCTACGAGTACGCATTGGACTACGCCAAGGAGCGGCACGCCTTCGGTCGGCCCATCATCGCCAACCAGGGCATCGCATTCATGCTGGCNGACATGGCCACCGAGATCGAAGCCAGCCGGATGATGGTGTGGAGGGCCGCATGGCTGGGCAAGAACAAGTCCTTCTTGAACGCCGAGGGATCGATGGCCAAGCTCAAGGCGGCGCGGACGGCGACCTGGGTCACGGAGAGGGCCATCCAGATCCTGGGTGGGGCGGGCTACACCCGCGAGGTGCCCGTGGAGCGATGGCACCGGGANGCCAAGATCCANGACATCTTCGAGGGCACAGAGCAGATCCAACAGTTGGTTATCAGTCGGGCCATCTCCGGTATGCGCATCGAGTAGTGGGGCCCCTGGCAGCCGGGTCTGATTCCGGACCGTGNTTTCCAGACAACTACGGGTCAGGTAATCGACCACCCCACGGGGAAGCGGTGGTCGTCGGCGGGGTATTCGCCGGGCACCGCAGTGGTATCGGCGGCGGTGACTGTCGGGTCGCATCCGGGGTGCGGGTGCCAGATGGCGTCGTCGCCCAACCATCGAGTGGACAGGGCCACCCGCCGTTCGGTTCCGGCGTTCCCGGGGGACCCGTGGATGATCCAGGCCGAGAACACGATGGCGTCCCCGGGCTCCACGTCGAAACCCACGATGTCGTAGTNGTTCCGAGTGCCCTCGATGTCGGGCATCGGTTCGCCGACGAAGTCGTCGGTCCAGCCGGCCGAGCCGTCGAACGACTCTGGGGCGAAGTATCGGTCCCACCGGTGAGATCCGCGCACGAATTCCAACGAGCCCCCTTTGACGTTGGCGGCAGAGCAGGCCACCCATACTGAGCAGATCGACCGCCCTAGGAAAGGCCAGTACGGGATGTCCTGGTGCCATGGGGTAGGCGAAGCGGTGTCCGGCTCCTTGACCAGCAGGTGGTCGAAGTAGAGACGTACCGAAGATGAGCCCATGCAGGTGGCGGCCAATTCGGCTACACCTGACCGGAAGGCGAACCGGTGGACCACTGGTTCGTCACGCCACAGGTAGCGCGACGTGAATAGGCGACCAGGTTCAGGGTCGTTGGCGGTGTCGGTCACCCACGGGCCCGGCTCGGCAAGCTGCTGGTCAGCTAGGACAGCTATCTCAGCGACCACATCGGCATCGANCGCCCCGGGCACATGGAGNACGCCGTCNTCGGCAAACGTGCGGATCTGCTCGTCGGAGAGGGCGCTGTGCCAGCGGTCAATCATCGTAGGAAAGTTAGTCTTGGGTCATGAACAACGAATATGGGCTTGCCGAACCAGTGGCCGAACTCGAGGCTGCCACCTGGCGGAGCCGCGCCTTGGCAGTTCTCATTGATGGACTCATGTTCATCGGCATGCTGGTCGTGCCGGTCGTCCTCGTCATAGTGGCCGTCGTCTCGGCGTGGGACGAGGCAACCGATGAGTACACCTTCACCGGTGGCGAGACAGGCCTGCTGACAGCGGGGATCCTGGCCGGCATCGGGGTCTTTGTCTGGGCAGGCTGGTTGTTCGGCTATCGGCAGGGCGTCACAGGGACTACGCCTGGAAAGCGTCGCCTACGGATCCGTCTGGTCAACGCCGAGACCGGAGAGGCACCCGGTGGAGCCAAGGGGGTGGGCCGCTGGCTGGTACCCATCCTCATCGGTGGCATTCAGGGCGCAGGCAACGCGATCCAGCTCATCGACTACCTCTGGCCACTTTGGGATTCGAAGAACCAGCGCCTCATCGACAAGGTTTTCCGGACCCGTGTGATGGTTGGGCTGCCGATCGCCGAGGCCAGCGACGGGCCCGAGCTGCCCGCCAGTCCCATTAGCTGACCCCGACCTCGGTGGCCCGCTGGGAGTATCTACGCCCGCTCCGCCTACGGTCCGGCCATGCCAAGACTCCGGCGGGTTCGACGGGACGACCTGCATCCCGGTGCCCAGCCGGTGTTCCAGATGCTGTTCGGTGACCGCGATCCGATCGACGAACCGGGCACGCCCACCGGTTCGCCGGGCGACTGGTGGTCCACCTTTGCTTTGGTGCCTGATGTGTTTGACCACGCCTTGGGGGGTTTCGCCCTGTACCGCAGCCCCAACCGCCTACTCGACCCGAAGCTGCGCGAGCTAGGCCAGACGCGGGTCGGATGGTGCGTAGGTAGCCGGTTCGTCTACTCCCAGCACCGCAAGGCGTGTCGGACCGTTGGCATCACCGACGAGAAGATCGACGCCATCGAGGCGTGGGAGACCGCTGAGTGTTTCGACGCAGCCGAACGAGCCGTGCTGGCCTACACCGATGCCCTGTCCATTCAGCACGGACGGGTACCCGAGGGCGTGTTCACGGCGCTCCAGGAGCACCTTGCCGACGAGGAGATCCTCGAGTTGACCTACATCGTCTGCACGTACGCGATGCACGGCGTAATGAGCCGGGCGTTGCGACTCGAGTTCGACGCCGATCCCCCGGTACTCATCGAACATCCGGGTGACGAAGAGAGCCTCAGCGACGAGCACACCCGTCGGGAGTTCCGACGGGCCCTGAAGGTCGTCGTGGACGAATCCAACGACGGTTGAACCGTCGCCGGGTCACCCGGGCGAAGTGGTCAGCCATTCACCGAGAAGGACGAGTTGGGGTTGATCTCCCGGTTTCGCCGGTAGAAGCCCATGTCCATCTCAAGGCCTGTGTATACGCCTGTCACCACCAGCGGGTCGGCATCGTGGTCGTGGCCACCCTCGACTGCCTCGATCAGTTCGGCCATGCAGTAGGCGGCCACCGGAGCGTTCTTGAACTGGTTGCCACTGGAGCCGATCGCTACATAGAAGCCGTCTAGGTCGGTCCGGTCGTATATCGGGATCCAGTCGTCGGACACGTCGTACAGGTCGACAATGCCCTTTTTCTCGGACGGCACACCCAGCTCGGGAATCCGGCGGGCTAGGCGAAGCACCTGGGCGTTCCACTGCTCGTCGGAGACCACGGTGTCGTAGTCGTCAGGGTCGTCCACCCACACCTGCGGATCACATGCTGGGTCTTCAGAGCCGATCAGGATGTTGTTACCCGACTCGGGACGGACGTAGATGGCCAAGTCGGAGTCTGAAGAGTGCAGGCCGTCCTTTTCGAAGTCGATACCGGCCGGCGAAGGTACGTGGTGCACCTCGTGCCGCAAGGCCTTGGTCTTGATGTTCATCGAGTCGTAGACGCCGGCCATCTGGTTGATGACGAAGGAGTGAGGACCAGCAACGTTGACGACCACCGGGGCATCGATCTCGGTGCCGTCGGCCAGGGTGACACCGACCACCCGGCCGTCGCTTCGACGGATGTCGGTCACCTCCACATTGAACCGGAACTCGCCACCCTTGGCTTCGGCGGCCCGTTGCAGGTTGTGGCTGGCCAACTGCGGATCGGATACATAGCCGGAATCTGGGGTGTACAGCGCTCCGATCAGTTCGCCCTCGGGCTCGGCCCAGAAGCGGTCGTCCTCGGGGCGGCACGGCTCGCCATGGGTGCCATGTTCGTAGAACGGGTAGCGCTCGCGCAGTTCTTCGTTGGAGAGGATCTCATAGGGCACCTGAACCTCGTCGAACAGGGGCAGAACCTTTTCGTGGTGTCCGCCCTCGAGCATGAACAAGACAGTGCCGCTCTGGATGTACAGGGCGTGGCCGCGCTCGTCCTCACTGTCGAGATAGTTAGACCAGTCCTTCCAGTACGAGAAGCCTTCGTAGGCCATGGCCACACCGTCGAAGGTCGAGTAATGGGCACGCACGATTGCGCAAGAGTTGCTGGTTGATCCGTAGCCAGCGGTGGGCAACTTGTCCACGTTGAGGGTCTTCCACCCCTTCTTGGCCAGTTCAAAGGAAATGGCAGAGCCGATCACTCCGGCACCGATGATGATGGCGTCGTAGGACGTACGGCTTTGCTCGTTCATTGCTTCTGCTCCGGAAGTTGTCTTAACGGGGTTGTTCGGTGGGCGGACGCTAGACGGATGTAGCCGCTAGTGAAAGGGCGCTCAGTCCATCAACCTGTCGGTTCGGGTCCGAGCTTGTTCTGCCTCCTCATGGATGGGGAGAGCCCTACCAAACAGTTGCTTTGTGCGTTCAAGGCGACCAATCACACCTGGTCTCTCGGTGTAGGCGAACACCGCTGTATGTCGAGCCGGGGAGTCTCTGTCTACCCGGGTCACACGGTGCAGTGAGAATCGCCCACGGAAGATCTGTAGGTCTCCCGCTTGAAGCTGCAAAGTCCGAACTGTTGCCAAGTTCTCGTCTTGACAGGCCTTGACGCCTTCGAAGTTCTCATTGTCGGCCGAGCGGATGTTGGGCGAATATTGGAACAATCCGCCCTTGGAGGCCTCGTCGACGAGAATGGTCACTGCGAAATCGTTGGTGTCGTAGTGCCAAGCGAATTGCTGTCCAGGGTCCAGGACGTTGATGGTTAGCCCGGCGAGCGGATCCGAAAAGCAGTGGATCTGGGGGAGTTCGAGACAGTCGGCGATGAACGCCAAAAGTGGTGGCCACTGGTAGATGGCGTCGATCGCACTCGTGGCGTCGAAGGCATCACGCGGTATAAATCCGCCTGACCGTTCGATAAACGTGTTGATGGCGTGGTCGGCCGGGAGCGTCAAGTCGCCCTCGGAGAAGTACGGGTTGATGGGGATTCTCGACTCGTGGAGGAATGGTCGTATCCGGTGGATCTCTGCGCTCATGATGGGCAGTGCAGCACTGGCCAACAACTGTGGGATCACGGCGCAGCCGTCTTCGGCGAGTGTCTTCCTGGCTTCGGCAACCATGGAGGAGTACTCGGGGGAGTTTGGTCGGTCGATGGGATGTCGGGCGAGGTCGAGCAATTCCGTGATGGGGATCGGGCATGGGTGCTGTGGATGGCCGACGAGGATCATGGGCGCATTCCTACTGTTCCCATGGGGGCGTCCAGTCACCTTCCATCCGAAACGAGAGGTTGGCGTCCTCTTCGATACGGCGAGCTACGTGCAGTTCACCGGCGTCGGCTCCGTAGCGGTCGGCAGCCCTTGCGAACGTGGCCGTCGCTGCATCGGTCATCGGGAGGTCAGTACCAAGCATGGAAGAGAGCTCGCCGATGAGTCCAAGGTCCTTGATGCAGAGGTCGAGGGTAAACGACGGGTCGTAGTGGCCGGCGAAGATTGACGGGGCGTCATGGCGGGCCACGAACGAATCAGCCACGCTGTCGGTGATGGCGTCCCACAGGACCGACAGCTCAACCCCATTGTCCAAGCCAACGGCGAACCCCTCGCCGATTGCGGCCGCGGCGATGAACCACAGCTGGTTGGTCACCAACTTCACCACGTTTCCCGTACCAAGTGGGCCGCAAGCGATGACCCGTCCCAGGTGTTCCAGGATGGGTGTGACCCGGGCCACCGTGGCGCTGTCGCCACCGACAAACAGTGTTAGACGGCCGTTGCGGGCCCCGTCGACAGCCCCAGTAAGGGGCGAGTCGGCCACTGTGACATCGGTGGGTGCCGAGTCGGCCAAGCGTTGGACCAACTCACGGCGATTGGTGGTGAGGTCCACCCAGCACGACCCGGGTCGTAGGGCAGCCAGGGCGCCAGCTCCCTCCATGACGGCTTCGACGTGGTCAGGTCGGGGCAGTGAGGTGAGGAGGACGTCTGCTGCTGCGGCTACTTCGGCGGCCGAGGTGGTGGGGGTGGCGCCGGCAATAGCCACCTCCTTGAGAGCATCGCCGACCAGGTCGAAGGCCATGACCTCATAGCCGGCAGCTACCAGGCGCAAGCACATGGGCCGGCCCATGTTGCCTAGGCCTATGAAGCCAATGGTTTCAGACACGGGATCCCTGCAGCGGCTGTCGATGGGCGAGAGTTTGGTAGCCCAGAGACGATACTCCTGCAGGCACGATCGCAGGAATGGATCTCATCAGGGCCGGTGGCGGCGTTCGTGGCCACCTCCTGCCTGGTCGGTCAACCGGACGAGGAGGTAGGCCCCGAGACCGATTGAGCCACCCGCTCGGCGATCAACGCACCGATCTCTAGAGATGCGGTGGCCGCCGGCGACGGGGCATTCAAGACGTGCAGCGACCGGTCCCCGTCCAGCAGGGCGAAGTCATCGAGTAGGGCGCCACTGCGGTTCACGGCTTGGGCTCTCACACCGGCTGGGGCCCTCTGGAGATCGTTCCTGTCGAGGTCAGGGACGAGGCGACGGGCCGCAGCGACGAAGCGGTCGCGACTGATCGAGCGGGCCATCTCGCCAAGGCCGGGTCGCCAGTACCGGGCCACCAGGCGGGCGGTCCCCGGCCAAGCAGCGGTGCCGAGCAGGTCGCGGATCGCNACGTCCGACCACCGGTAGCCCTCACGGGCCAGGGCGAGGACGGCGTTCGGTCCAGCATGGACCGNGCCGTCGAGGCTGCGGGTGAGATGCACGCCCAAGAAGGGGAATCGGGGATCGGGAACCGGGTAGACAAGGCCCCGAACCAGGTCTGCCGACGGACCGGTCACGTCGAGGTACTCGCCTCGGAAGGGGAGGATGCGAACATCGGGCCGCTCCCCGGCGGCTTGCGCCACCTGGTCAGCGTGCAGNCCGGCNCAACCCACGAGGAAGCGCGCCGTCAGCGGTTCGGCTCCGGTGTCGATCCTCCAGCCGCCAGCAGTGAGGTTGGCTCGCCCNGCCCGGATCCCGGTGCGTANCTCGCCGCCGGATTCCACCACCCGACGGGCAAGGGCGGTGGCTACGCCAGCGAAGTCGGCCCTACCGGTGGAGGGCACGTGGAAGGCCGCGGTGCAGGACACATGGGGTTCGTACTCACGGGCCGACTCGGGGGTGAGGTCAGTGACGGCCACGCCGTTGGCCCGAGCCCGTTCGGCAAGGGAGGCCAGACGGGGGACCTCGTCGGCGACTGTGGCTACCACGATCTTGCCGCAACGGTCGTGGGCCACTTTGTGCTCGGTGCAGAACTCCACCATCCGGTCTCCGCCGCGCACGGCTAGTTNCGCCTTAAGTGATCCCGGTGCGTAATAGAGGCCAGCGTGGATGACGCCGCTATTGCGCCCCGTCTGGTGGGTAGCGACCTCGCCCTCCTTNTCGAGGATGACGATCGAGGCGCCGGGGAGCCGGGACTGAAGGGCGTCGGCAGTGGCCAGACCGAGTATTCCACCCCCGACCACGACGACGTCGACATCGGTACCGGACATGGTGCGGGACGCTAGTCCCGGTCTGGATCGGATGACTCCGGTGCCGGGCCCACTTTCCGGCAGTAGTCGACACCGGGCTAGTTCCGCTTGCCCGTGGGGTCGCGTGCTGGCTAACGGAGGGCCAGGGCCTCCAGCGGATGGACGTACTCGAGATCGAAGGTCTCGGCTACGGCCCGGTTGGTGACCTTCCCGGCGCAGACGTTGAGACCGTTCATGAGATGCNAATCGGCCTCCAGCGCGACGTTGGTGCCATCATCGGCGAGGGCCAGGGTGAACGGCAGGGTGGCGTTGGACAGGGCNTGGGTCGAAGTNCGGGACACGGCGCCGGGCATNTTGGCCACGCAGTAGTGGACGATGCCNTCGACCACGTAGGTCGGGTCGGTGTGGGTGGTGGCCTTCGTGGTCTCGAAGCAACCGCCCTGATCGACGGCCACGTCGACGATCACTGAGCCGGGTCGCATNCGGCCCAACATGTCGNGGGTGACCAGGTGGGGNGCCTTGGCGCCCTTGACCAGCACGGCACCGATCACCAGGTCGGCGTCGAACACCGAGGCGTCCAGCTCGGCCTTGGTGGAGAACACCGTCTTGACCCGTCCGGCGAAGCGCTTGGCTAGGCCATCGAGTACAGCGGGGTTGCGGTCCAGGACGGTGACCTCAGCACCCATGCCGACGGCGATCTCAACAGCGTTCTCGCCGACCACGCCNCCGCCGATGACCACGACCCGAGCGGGGCGTACGCCAGGGACACCGCCGAGTAGGAGGCCGNTGCCACCCTGTGTGGCTTCCAGTGCGTGCGCCCCGGCCTGAATCGACATGCGTCCGGCGATTGCTGACATGGGAGCCAGGAGCGGAAGGCGGCCGGCGTCGTCTGTGACTGTCTCGTAGGCGATGCAGGTCGCACCACTGGCTAGCAGCTCGTCGGTCTGGGAACGGTCAGCGGCCAGATGGAGGTAGGTGAACAGCGTGTGGTGGGGGCCCAGGCGGGCCCGTTCGGGGGCCAAGGGTTCCTTGACCTTGACGATCATCTCGGAGTCGGCGAATACCTCATCCGCCGTGCCGATCATGACGGCACCGACCNCCTTGTAGTCGACATCGCTGAAGCCGGCTCCGTCGCCGGCCCCGGTCTCCACGGTGACCTTGTGGCCGCGGTTGACGAGCTCGCCAGCGGCGCTGGGAGTGAGGCCGACGCGGTGTTCGTCGATCTTGGTTTCCGCAGGGACACCGATGTCCATGGCAGCGCTCCCGTCGGGGTCGTAGGGACGTCACTTCTCGATGGTGAAAACGTAGGCAGACCGTGATGGCATACGGTTGCGGAATCAAGCCCAAAATGTTACTTATACGCAATAGAGTTGCGAAAGACTAGGATTTAGAGCGTGAACCAAGCGAAGAATGACCTAGACCACGTGGATCGTGCCATCCTCCGTTTGCTCCAGCAGGACGGGCGGATGGCCAACGTGGACCTGGCCGAGGCCGTTCACCTTTCACCGTCGGCCTGTCTACGGCGAGTCCGGCGCCTGGAAGAGGGCGGATCCATTGATCGGTACGTGGCCCTCGTCGACCCCTCGGCGATTGGGCTGGGCACCGACGTGTTCGTGGAGATCACCCTGGTCGGGCAGGACGAGGGGACGCTGGAGGAATTCGAGCGGGCAGTTAGCGAGCGACCGGAGATCATGAGCTGCCACCTGATGGCTGGCGACTTCGACTATCTGGTGCACGTGGTGGTGCGGGACGTGGCCGATTATGAGGTGCTGCACCGCACCCATCTGGCGCAGCTTCCGGGGGTGGCGCGGATGGTGTCGAGTTTCGCCCTACGGCCGATCTGCGACCGGACCGCCGTGCCGCTCTAGGAATCCCTGAGGCGGGCGTCGCCAGGGCCGGTCTCAATTTGCTGGATGCCGTCGATGAGCAGTTCCACGAGGAAGGTGAAGTCGGCAACGTGGCCACCGCAACCCTACGATGCGAGTGACTCGGAGAAGACAGCTATGACCTCTACCGGTAGATCCACCCCGTACACCCTGATCTCGTCGGACTGCCATGCCGGCGGCAACATGAAGGCTTACGAGGAGTACCTCTCCCCTTCGTACCGCGAGGCGTTCGCCGAGTGGCGGGGCGCCTATTCCAACCCGTTTCGCGACCTGCAGGACGACGGTCGCTCCCGCAACTGGGATGACGAACGGCGCAATGGCGATCTGGACGCCGAGGGTGTGGCCGCTGAGATCGTCTTCCCCAACACCGTGCCACCGTTCTTCCCGACCGGAGCGCTCATCACCTACCCGGCCACCGACCGGGCCGAATACGAGAGACGCCTCGAGGGGATCCGCACCCACAACCGGTGGCTTGCCGACTTCTGTGCCGCCTACCCGCAGCGGCGTTGCGGCCTGCCCCAGGTGTTCCTTAACGATCTGGATGACACCATTGCCGACCTGGAATTGGCGGCCGCCAACGGCCACTCCAGCTTCATGCTCCCAGCTGTACCGCCGGACTCGGGCATGCTCGGGTTGTACCACCCGGCTTACGACCGCTTGTGGGCGGCGTGCCGAGACCTAGACCTGACCATCACCCAGCACGGTGGGTCGGGCAACCCCAACTACGGTGACGCTCCGGCTGCAACCCTGATGTACCTGCTGGAGGTGCCGTTCTTCGCCCACCGCAACCTGTCCCATCTCATCATGTCGGGCGTGTTCGACAGGTTCCCGGAGTTGCGCTACGTCATGACCGAGCAGGGCGTGGGCTGGGTTATCGAGGATCTGCGCCGCATGGACGGCTATCACGCTCAGATGTCGTCCGGCAGGGTCGGTGAGTTGGGCTTCCCCGCCGAGCTGGTGCTGCCCGACAAGCCGAGCAGCTACTTCGCCCGCAACGTATGGATCGGGGCCAGCTTCCCCAGCCCGTCGGAGGCCGAGGCCATGAAGACCATCGGTATCGACCGGACTTTGTGGGGGAGCGACTATCCCCACAATGAGAGCACATTTCCCCACAACCGGGAGCACCTTCGTCGGTCGTTCAGTAGTTGGGACGAGGCTGATCTGCGGAAGATCTTCGCCGAGAACGCTTCGAAGGTCTACCGCATCGACCTGGACGCTTTGGTTCCCTTGGCCGAGCGCATCGGCCCGTCAGTCGACGAGGTCGCCACGCCCCTGGACGAGGTGCCGAAGGGCGCCTTTAGCCCCGCCTTCACCCGTCCCTAGAATTAGATCCCCTCCCGGGCTACCGGTGCCCCACCGGGGAATGGGCGATCAGGCAGTGATGCTGAAGCGCTGGAGGCCGAACGCCTCGATCGCGTTGCCCCGCATCAGTTTGTAGATCTCGCCGTCGTTGAGGCCCGCTTCGGTACAGATCTTCGTCGCCACGTCCAGGGTATGGGGGTAGGTCGTGTCGGCGTGGGGGAAATCCACCTCGAAGCAGATTTGGTCCATGCCAATGACGTCCCGGTTCTTGAGACCGATCTCGTCGTCGAAGATGCAGCCCCAGATGTGCCCCGGGATGTACGTACTGGGGGGTTCGGGAAGGTCGATGCCGAAGCTCGCGTCGCCCCGCTCCTCCCAGATCTTGTCCATGCGCTCGATGATGTAGGGCATCCAGCCCACCTGACCCTCGGCGTAGGCGATCTTCAACTTGGGGAACCGGACGAAGGTGCCTGACAGGATGTAGTCGCACATCGAACCCATGGCGTTAGAGAACGTGATGGTCGAGGACACTGAGAACGGCGCGTCCGGCGAGGTCGTCGGCATCTTGGAGCTCGATCCGATGTGCATGTTGATGATTGTGTCGGTCTCTTCGCAGGCCAAGAGGAAGGGGTCCCAGAAGCGGTCCTTGTCATGGATCGACGGGAGGCCCAGTGGGTACGGGTTCTCCGAGAAGGCCACGGCGAACGAGCCCTTGTCGGCGCAACGGTGGACCTCAGCAGCTGCGGCCACCGGGTCCCACAGCGGGATGAGGGTCAGTGGGATGAGGCGGCTCTTGGCGTCGCCGGCACACCACTCGTCGATCATCCAGTCGTTGTATGCCTGCACACACAGCAAAGCCAGTTCCTTGTCGTCACGCTCGAGGAACGCCTGGCCGCAGAAGCGAGGCAGCACGTTGGGGAAGCAGATCGAGATGTCGACGTGGTTCTCGTCCATGGCGATCAGGCGGTCGGCCTGCTTCCAGCCCGCCGGGTGGATCTCATCGAAGGTGACGGGCACAACGTCCAAATCGTCGAAGCCGGCAGCAGCCGAGAGCTTTGGGAACGGGTAGATGAGGTCGTCGTAAATCCACCAGTCGCACATCTTGCCGCCTTCGACGCCCTTTTCGTAGGAGAAGACGCCGCCTTCGAAGTTGAAGATGGCGGTGTCGCGCTCGATCCGTGGGCCACGATCGCGGTATTTGGCGGGCAGGCGGGTCGTCCAGAGGTCGGGCGGTTCGACTACGTGGTCGTCGACCGAGATGATGCGCGGAATGGTCGGCATAGGGACTCCTGAAACGTTTCTGACGGATCGTCAGATTCAGATGTCACCCTAGCGTCGTCGTCGGCCCATCCTCGGGTCGCGAGCATCGGGACTGCCAGTCCACGGCGGCTGCGAACCGGACCGGTGTGGTCAAACCCCGGTTCGGATCAAGTCCTTTAGCAAGGCCCGTGTGGCGCTGGACTCGTCGGCGGCGGTGCCGAACTCCACGGCCGCAAAGTCGGTCACGCCGGCTTCGGCGAGGGATGCGAGGTTCGCTGCCACCTCCTCCTCGGTACCGAAGATCCCCACGTCGCCCGGCCCAGCTACTCCTTCGCGGTCGAGCATGGCCCGATATGAAGGCAATTGACCGTATATCTCGAAAACCTGGTCAGCTGCGCCCCGCACGGCGTCAGGGTCGGAGGTCACGCAGACGGGCAGGCTGCACACTATGCGCGGTGTCCCCCGCCCGGCCTCGGTGGCTGCTTCGTTCATCCGTGGAGCGATGTGTTCTGCCACGGTCTTCCTGCCGACCATCCAGAGAATGGTGCCGTCGGTGCGCCGACCTGCCACCCTAAGGACCTGCTCGCCGAGGGCGGCCACCATCACCGATGGCCGCCGCTCGGTTGGTCGGGTCCCCGCAAAGTGTGCGGTGAACGCGTCGCCAGCATAGGACACCGCCCCGGTCTCCAACAGGGGCTGGAGCACCTCCAGGTAGTCGATGAGGTGCCGAACCGGCTTCTCGAACGAGAGGCCGAGCATGTCCTCGATCACCGGCCGGTGCGATAGTCCGATACCCAGCACCAGCGGACGGTTGCCGAGGGCGGCCGCCGTGGTCAGGGCCTGGCTGGCTAGCGAGGTTGGGTGCCGCTGGAAGGTCGGGATGACCGCTGTGCCGAACTCCATGCCCGGCCCCACGTCGGCCAAGGTGGTGAAAGAGGTAAGGGCGTCCACGAGGCCGACTTGGGCGAGCCACCAGCCGGCGAAGCCGTCATCGGCAGCCTGCTCGGCGTGGGAACGAAGGCGACCGAAGTCGTCGTGTAACAGTTCGGATGAAGCGTTAACGGCGATTTGCATGGAGGGCCTTTCGATTGCTTCGGGTCTTCTACGCTACGAGTCGGTCACTTGACGCGGACGGCCCAGGTCGCTTCGGAGCGGTTCTTCACCCGATCGGCAAAGCCGTCGAGGAAGGGCCGGACCATGGCGAGGAATTCGTCAGAGGCGCCATCGGGGAGGGGCTCGACAAGAACCGACCAGGCCATGAGGCAGGTATCACCCTGATCGGTGAATGCCGTTGTGCCCTGGTACAAGGCCACCGGCGCACCGGACAACTCGTAGACGCGACGCCACGGCGGTTCGAACGAGATGACCTCCTCGGACAGCGCCATCCCACCCAGGGTGAACTCGAACCGGGCTCCAAGGCCATGCGGGTCACCTGCCCCGTCGGAGACGCGCCCTCCGGTGGCCTCGTCGATCAACTCACAGGCAGCGTCAAAGGCCACGGAGCGTGGTGTGTCGATCTCCCGTTCCACGACGACGGTCGTGTACTGCTTCTTTGGTCGGGCGGCGGTGCCGATCTCCTCGTCCAGGCGACTGTTCCGGGAGGGCTCCGTATCATGGTCTTCCACCGGTTGGACCGTACTGTTAGTCGGTGGACGAGTCGGAAGTGGGAGTACGACTGTTCACCCGCCGGTTCCTGCTTTTGTGCGCGGCGTCGCTCGCCTACTTCGTAGCCCTGGGCAGTACGTGGCCGGTGGGACCGGCCTTCGTGGAACACGACCTGGGCGGCGGTGCCGTGGCCGTAGGCCTGTCAGTTGGGGCATTTGGGTTCTCGGCGGCCCTGCTGCGACCAGTGATCGGTCCACTGGGCGACCGGAAGGGGCGACGGTTCCTTTTGGTGCTGGGCTCGGTCGGGGTGTCAACGTCGCTTCTGCTGCTGGTGCCGGCTACGTCGGTGGTCATGGTGGTGGCGGCCCGGCTGGTGCTGGGCATGGGCGAGGCAGCGTTCTTCATCGGGATCACCTCGGCCATCCAGGATCAGTGCCCGCCGGATCGTCGAGGTGAGGCCACCAGCTACTTCACCGTCACTCTCTACCTGGGCCTGGCTATCGGCCCGGCTCTCGGTGAACGTCTTATGGAGACCAGCGGCGCCGATCGGGCCTTCGTGGTGGCTGCGCTGCTGGGCTTAGTGCCGCTGATGCTGATCGGTGCGGCGCCCGGTCGGCCCGTCGAGCCTCCGGACGTACCACTGCTGCGGTGGCGGCTGCACCGGGCTGCACTGCGACCGGGCCTCATGCTGTTCATAGGCCTAATGGCCTACTCAGGATTCCTAGCCTTCATGGCCCTGCACGCCGCCGAGATGGGCGTGGCCTCGACAGGCACAGTGTTCGCCCTATTCGCGACCATCGTGGTGTCGGTGCGACTTCTCGGGGCGCGGTTACCCGACCGGCTAGGTGCCCTGACCACCACCCGCCTCTCCATGGGTTTCACGTCGGCCGGGATGCTGGTCATCAGCCTCTGGACCGATCCGACAGGTGTGGTCATCGGCGTAGTGGTCATGGCCATCGGCCAGTGCTTCCTGTTCCCAGCTCTGTTCACCATGGTGGTGGAGACGGCTCCTGACAGTGCACGCAGCCACGCCATCGGATCGTTCAGCATGTCCTTCGACCTGGCCATGGCCATCGGGCCCCTCCTCGTGGGGGTCGTGGTGGCCCTCACCGACCGGCCGGGTGGGTTCTTCTTCTGTGCCGTGATGGCCGCCTTAGCCTTTGCCCTGACCGGCCCCATCCTTCGACCCAGCGGAACGATTCAGTAGCGAAGCCACGTGCCTCGTAGCGGGATCTGGCCGATGCCCGGCACCGTCCAGTCACAAACACCGTCGGGAAACACCTGGGTCAGGCGGTCGGCCTGTTCGGCGGTGAACGGCACTCCATAGGCACTTGCGTCCGCCGGTCGCAGTGCGCACTTCAGGATGTCGTTGGCCAGCGGCGCACCGGCTGCTGTCCGGGGGTCGCCGTGGACCGGGTAGGTGGCAGTACATGCGTTTTCGCCGTCGTAGACCTCGTCGCCGACTACGTGGGTCCCGTCTACAAGGCAGTCGTCGGCTAGACCGTCTGGCCGGGCGGCCAGCAACTGGTCGCGGGTGGGCGCCACGCCGTCGCCCCTGGTGGTCGGACCGACTCCAGCCTCATCGAGGGCCTCCAACCACTCTGCGAGGGTGGCCACCGCGGCAACGGGGTCGAGGTCGTTCTGGGTGCCACCGAGTGATACCAGGAGGTTGCCGCCTGGTTGGGTCCAGATCACCCTGTTGCCGGCGGTCTCGCTATTGGCCAGGCGGTGGCGCTCGCGAATGGAAAACGTTCGAAACCGGTCGTGGATATCGAAGGCGAAGTCGCTGTACAAGTCGTTGTCGATGGTGGGCACCGTGCGGTTGGATCCACCGCCCTGGTTGACCCGGCCCGTGGCATACACATGCTCGACGACCGCTGGGTCGGCGGCCCGTCGACCATCGAGGATTTCCCCGTCGGGTTGGTAGCTGCCGATGCGCTCGTTGAGTTCCAGGAACTGGTCGACGGAGATGACGCTGGCTACTAGGGCATCGCGCCCGTACTCGATGCCTACGTTGTCGACGTGGGAGGCGACGTGGCCGGTATCGGCACTCCGAGGTAGGAGGTTGGCCAGCGAGTCCTGAAGGGTGCAGCGCACGCCGGTGGGGTTCTCATTTGGGTCGTAGATCGCCTCGGCAGGGATCGAGGAGTGACAGCCCACCGTCGGCGACGCCAGCGGCAGGAAGGTGGCGGCCCAGGCGGCACAGAACAGGGGCGTGCCGTGTCCGTTGACGGCCGTCCGCTGTTCAGCGGTGAACGCTGAGCCTTCAGGTGTGCCGTAGTAGCGGTTCAGCAGTCCGCAGTCGCTGACGCCGGGCGAGACGGTGAAGGCATCTGGGTAGGAGACCAGCGTGTTCGAGGCATCCAGGAGGCCTGGGTAGTTCTGGTTGATTAGGTACTGCTGGATGGCGCCTCCCGAGCCGCCTTGCCCAATTACGTAGCGGGGGTCGCGCACCGTCTCTACCACATGTTCGGTGACCATCATCAGGGTTTCAGCCGACAGCACGTCATCGCATGCAGTGTTGAAGGTGTTAAGGGTGGAAGTGGCCAAGAGATTCCCGTTGGCCAGGGCGGCGGCGTTCAAAACGTCAGAGCCCATGATCGATCCCTGCGTGCGTCCGCTGCCGCAGCCGCCGCCGAACAGGTAGTGGAGCACGCCGTTCCACATCGGGGCCCGTGCCTCCGATACCGGGTCGTCGACCACGGTGAGGTCATAGACGGCCCGGTTGATCGTGCCCCGTTCCCGGCGTACCACGAACGGCGTGGTGCCTCCCGTTTCGTGGGTCACGGCGAGGTCCACGGGCCAAGTAGTCCGGTCGGTCGGGTCGACCAACTCGGACCAGGTCCCATCCTGATGGTGTGCCCACCAGGTCACCTCGGTGACGGCCGAGCAGTCGGAGCTATCCACGGAGTCCGACGCGGGTTCTAGCCCGAAGTCTTCGAACGTGCAGAAGAAGGGCATGACGTGGGGTCCCGAGAACACGGGCCCGGTGATCGGATGGTTGATTACCTCGACCGATGAGACCACCTGACCGTCGACGACCACCTCGACGGTAGACGGCCCCTCGGCCAATCCGTTCACCAGCAGCCCGTCGGGATGTACAGCAACCTCGGCCACCGTCCCGTCAATAGCCACAGTCCAGTCCACGACGTCGGCGTCCAGGCCCGAAACCGCCACCACGACGTTTCCACCCGTCACCATGTCCTCCCGCCCTCGGACCAGAGCCACATGGAGGTCCGCCATTGGCCCTGTCGTTGTGGGAGGAACGGTCGTGACTGCTGTGGCCACGGCACTCGTCGATGTCGGCGGGATTGTCGTCGTGGCTGGCGCCACCGTGGTAGTCGTGGACTGACCTCCGGAGGCCGAGATCGACGGTGTTTCNGAAGCCGAAGTCGGCGCNGGGGTCGAAAAGGAGGGGTCGGCGGACTCGGTTGGAGACTCNGCCGGGGAAGACGAGCAGGCGGNGGCCACCAGNAGGAGTGAGGAAAGTATGCGGCGCACCGCGGCAGTCTTCTCGCACGGGTGGTCCCACTCCCCACCGGACTGGGAGGATCTCACCCGTACGATCTTGTGCAGGATCCTCCTAGCAGGGCCCCCGACCAGAAACGAGCAGTTCGATGGCGACCGATCAGGCGTTGGCCGACGAGATCGTCGGCACCATCCGTTCATGGGTGGACCGTGACGTCATCCCCCATGTGGCCGAGTTCGAGCAGGTGGACGAGTTCCCGCAGGCCATGTTCGACCAGATGTGCGANTTCGGCCTGTTCGGCTCGACCGTTGCCTCCGAGTACGGGGGCTTAGGCCTGGACATCACTACGTATGCCNGGATCATCGAGGAGTTGTCACGGGGCTACATGTCTCTGGCTGGCATTCTCAACACTCACAAGATCGGCGTCACCATGATCGCCCGGTTCGGGACCGACGAACAGAAGCAGCGGTTCCTGCCCCGCATGTGCGACGGGTCTTTCCGGGCCGCCTTCTCATTGTCCGAGCCCGACGCGGGCAGCGACACCGGGGCTATCCGCTGCAAGGCCGAGCGGGACGGTGACGAGTGGGTGGTCAACGGNACGAAGTTCTGGGTGACGAACGGCCAGCGGGCTTCACTGGTCATGTTGATGGCCCGTACTCCGGACGGTCGCATCACCTGCTTCCTTGTCGAGAAGGAACCTGGTGAGGCCTTCGAGGGGATCACCGTCTCCAAGAAGATCGACAAACTGGGCTACAAGGGCCTCGAGACCGTNGAGATGTCCTACGCCGACCACAAGGTGCCAAACGNCAACGTGCTGGGCGGCGACGAGGGCATCGGCCATGGACAGCAGTACGCCCTATCGGCCCTGGAGTTGGGGCGAATCAACATCGCAGCGCGGGCCGTCGGCGTGGCCCAGGCAGCCTTCGAAGCGGCCATGCGCTACGCCCAGCAGCGCGAGACGTTCGGTCGGCCGATCTACGACCATCAGGCGATCCAGTTCAAGTTGGCCGAGATGGCCACCAAACTGCAGGCGGCCAGGCTCATGACCTACGACGCGGCCAAGCGGGCCGACTTGGGTGAGCGGGTTGACTTGGAGGCTGGCATGGCCAAACTGTTCGCGTCGGAGGCNGCGTTCGAGATCGCCACAGACGCCCTCAGGATCCACNGTGGCAACGGCTACACGACCGAGTTCCCAGTTGAGCGGTACTTCCGTGACACCCCGCTGATGATCATCGGCGAAGGCACGAGNGANATNCAGAAGATGGTGATCGCNAGAAAGCTACGCGACCGGTATCCGGTGGAGTGACCGGAATGGNCGTGCCTCCGAACCCGCATCTGGTGGCCCGGATGCAGGGCCATCGACTCTCGATCTTCGGCGAGATGTCGGCGCTGGCCGTCGAGACTGGTGCCATCAACCTCGGGCAGGGCTTCCCCGATACNGACGGTCCGGCCGAAGTGACCACGGCGGCTATCCAGGCCATCCGCGACGGCTTCAACCAGTATCCGCCAGACCGNGGCATACCCGAGTTNCGTCAGGCAGTAGCCGACCACCAGGCCCGTTTCTACGACCAGCATGTCGATCCCGACGACGTCGTTGTGGCCACCGGGGCGTCCGAGGCCCTGGGAGCGACCGTCATGGCCCTCGTCGAACCCGGTCAGGAGGTCATCGTNTTCGAGCCCTACTTCGACCTGTATGCGGCAGTGATCGAGTTGGCCGGTGGNGTGCGCCGGGCGGTCACACTNCGGACNCCNGANTACTCGTTCGACCCGGCTGAACTTGAGGCGGCNATCAAACCGTCCACCCGGATGATCATGGTGAACACGCCGCATAACCCAACGGGCAAGGTGTTCTCCCAGGCTGAGTTGGGAGAGATTGCTCGCCTAGCCATTGCCCACGACCTCGTGGTGGTTACCGACGAGGTCTACGAGCACATGACCTACGACGGCACCCGNCACATTCCGNTGGCAACCCTGCCCGGGATGGCCGAACGCACGGTAACCATCTCCTCGGGTGGCAAGTCCTTCGGCCTGACTGGGTGGAAAGTGGGCTGGGTGCACGCCCCCACCGAACTGGTCGGGGCGGTGCACACCGTCAAACAGCACCTGTCGTTCACNAGNGGGGCTCCCTTCCANCGGGCCATGGTCACNGCCTTGAATCTGGGCGACGACTACTTCACCGGACTAGCCGACGACCTTCGGGTCAGGCGCGACCTGATCGTCAATGGGTTGTCTTCGGTGGGGCTCACCGTGTACCCAGCCATGGGTACCTACTACGTGACGGCCGACGTGGGACCGCTGGGCTACGACGACGGCATGGACTTCTGTCGCGACCTTCCCGGCCGGTGCGGCGTGGTTGCCGTCCCCACCCGCGTGTTCTACGACGATCAGGAGGCAGGCCGTTCCATTGTGCGGTTTGCCTACTGCAAGCGGCTCGAGGTGCTCCACGAGGCCATCGAGCGCCTGTCGCGTCTGGCAGGGTGATCCCGTGAGGCCGACCCCGTGAGAATTGCCGCNCTACAGCACGACATCGTCTGGGAGGACGCGTCGGCCACCTGCGCCCGGGTGGAGCCCATGATCGCCGAGGCCGCCGACGATGGTGCCGGAATGGTGCTGCTCACTGAGATGTTCGGGCCGGGGTTCTCGCTGGCGTCAGACCGGATCGCCGAGCCGTCAGGTGGTCCGACCGAACAGTTCATGGNCGGCCAGGCCGAGACCCATGGGATCTGGGTAGGCGGTTCGATCCCCACCCGTGACGTCGACGACGATCCTGGCGCCCTGCCAGCTAACCGGTTTCTGNTGGTGGGCCCGGGNGGCAGTCGCTACCACTACGACAAGCTCCACCCGTTCACCTACGCCGACGAACACAAGTCCTACCGGGCGGGCGACACATCGGTGACGGTGACCATCGACGGCCTNCGGCTGAGCCTGTTCGTCTGCTANGACCTCCGGTTCGCCAACGCCTTNTGGGACATGGCACACGACACCGACGCCTACCTNGTAGTCGCCAACTGGCCAGAGTCTCGACGATCCCACTGGAGCGCCCTGCTGCGGGCCCGAGCCATCGAGAATCAGGCGTACGTGGTGGGCGTCAACCGGGTCGGCGAGGGAGGCGGCCTGACCTACTCGGGCGACACGGTGATCGTGGATCCGTCGGGTGAGGTAGTCGCCGCCGGCACCGACCACACCGAGTGCGTGGTGATGGCCGACGTGGACTCGGCCCGGGTGGCCGAGGTACGCGATGCCTTCCGCTTCTTGCCCGACCGGCGAGGCTGATGGCGGGTTCGACGGCGACTACGCCCGCCATCTTGGAACGGGCCCGTCGGCTGGTAGAGCCGTCTCTGGTTGCGGCGGCGGACCGGTTGTGTGACGAACTGCGGCTGCTGGTCCGCTATCACTTCGGTTGGGTGGAGGCCGACGGGTCGTTATCGACGGCCGGTTCGGGCAAGGGCCTCCGTGCGGCGTTGGCCGTGCTGTCGGCCGAGGCGGTTGGTGCGGATGCCTCGACGGCCATTCCAGGGGCGGTTGCTGTGCAACTGGTGCACGACTTCTCACTGGTTCACGACGACATCATCGACGGCGACTTGGANCGCCGNCACCGTCCGACGGTGTGGGCTGCTTTCGGGGTGGACGACGCNGTNATCACCGGGGACGCCCTCCACAACCTGGCCTTCCAGGTGCTGCTCGANGTTCCGGATGCGGCGCCTACTGAGGAGCGGGTCCGGGCCACGACCCGGCTGGTGGCGGCCACCACGNCGATGATCGCCGGCCAGGCCGCCGACATGGNCTTCGACGATCTNCCCGAGGTNGATCTGGCAGCTTGTCTGGCCATGGAGGCCGACAAGACCGGAGCGCTGCTGGGCTATTCGGCGTCGGTNGGNGCGGTGCTGGCCGGGGCGCCTGACGACCAGGTGGATGCACTGGAGGCCTTCGGATGGGAGTTGGGGCTGGCTTTCCAAGCGGTGGACGACCTGCTTGGCATTTGGGGTGATCCGGCGGTGACCGGCAAGGCGACTGGCAACGACCTCCGGGAGCGCAAGAAGTCGATGCCGGTGGCCATGGTGCTGTCGGCGGGGNNTGCGGCGGCNGATGAGCTNCGGGCCATCTACGACGTCGACGGCGATTTGACCGACGACCATGTGGTTCGCGCCACTTCGATCATCGAGACGGCCGGCGGTCGGGACGGCACGGTGGCCGAGGCCCGTCGACGCCTGGACGCCGCACTAGCCGCCCTCGATGACGTCGGCCTAGCGGCCGGTGCGGTCGAGGAGTTGACCGGCCTGGCCCGGTTCGTAGCCGAACGCGACTTCTGATCTGGTATCCGACGGAGCCCGCCAGAACATGCCTCAGAGGCGGCGGATTGCTCCCAAGCGGACCACGGCCCGNCCAGCCTCGCGACTGGCCTCCANGTCGACCTGACCCTCGATCACCCACTCGTGGTGTCCCTCGGGGTCGGCGATCGTCTGGACGACCGGCCACCGGGCGGTGCCGATNCCGCTGGAGTCGTCAAGCACAAAGAAGGCACCGCCCCGGGCATGGCTGTCGGTGGGGAGCATCGAATGCTCTTCCCAGTACGGAGCGATGGCCGCGGTGACGTCGTCNACGGTCCGCCGGGTGTCGTCGACGGTGGGGACCTCGGCGAGGGCCTCGTGGTCGTCGAGTCGCCGTCGTGACAGAAGCTGNACCCACCGGAAGACCTCGTTGCGGACCATGATCCGGAACGCTCGGGCGTTGTGGGTGACGTCGGGCCGATCGAGGCCGGCCGAGTCGTCGGAGACGGTGGGTTCCTCCTCGGGGTTGCGGAGCTTTTCCCACTCATCGATGAGGCTGGAGTCGACCTGGCGGACCGTTTCTCCCAACCACTCCTCGAGGTCCCGCACCGCCTCGGTTCGGTGGTCCTCGGGCACGGTCTGTGCGAGAGCCTTGTAGGCCTCGCTNAAGTAGCGGAGGACGGTGCCCTCGGAGCGCTTCAGGCCATGGTGTTCGATGTACTGGCGGAAGTCGAAGCCCGTCTCGTAGAGCTCGCGGGCCACCGCCTTGGGCTTCACGTTCTCGCTCCCCACCCAAGGGTGGTGGCTTCGGAACACGTCGAATGTCCCGTATAGGAACTCCTTGAGCGGGCGGGGTTGTTCTACCTCGGCGAGGCGTTCCATGCGTTCCTCGTACTCCACCCCCTCCATCTTCAGTCTGGCCACCAGCTCGCCCNTCAACTGGTTGATCTGGGCGGCGATNATCACGCCCGGGTTNTCCAGCACCGACTCCACGACCGACANCACGTCCAGGGCGTGCTCNCGGGCCGCCGCTTCAGGTTCGGCATGTCGGGCCGCCTGGACGCCTTCGCCAAGAGCCTTTTCGGGCTCTAGCTGGAGCTCGGGTTCGGGGCGGTCGATCAGTTCGGGGATGACTTCCAAGGCGAACAGCGACAGGGGTTGATGGAGGGCGAAGCGGTCCTGGAGGTCTACTCCAACTGACACGTGACGTCCCTCGTTGTCGGGCTCGTCCAACTCGACGACCACGCCGGCCTCCCGCAGCGACCGGTAGATGCCGATCGCCCGTCGCACNTGCTGGCGCTGTCTGTCNCGCGGTTCGTGGTTGTGCAGTAGCAGGCGCTTCAAGTCGAGCCGACCGTCNCCTGGCCGGGACAATACGTTGAGCACCATCTGGTGGGTCACGTCGAAGCTAGACGTCANCGGCTCAGGGGCTCCATCCACCAACTTCTGGAACGANTCCTCGTTCCAGTGGGCGTAGCCCCGCTCGGGTGGCTTCTTCTTCACCAATTTCTTCTTCTTGCCTGGGTCGGCAGCCACCTTGGCCTCGGCCCGCCGGTTCTCGATCCAGTGAGCCGGCGCCTGGACCCACACGTGACCCTCATCGTCGAAGCCGCGTCGTCCGGCCCGGCCGGCAATTTGGGCAAACTCCCGGTTGCCCAGCAGGCGGGTGGAGACGCCGTCGTACTTGCATAGTTGGGTGAACAGCACGGTGCGGATGGGCACGTTGACCCCTACACCGAGGGTGTCAGTTCCGCATATGAGCTTCAGCAGTCCGACTTGNGCCAGCTTCTCGATTAGCAAGCGGTATCGGGGCAGCATGCCAGCGTGGTGCAGGCCGACGCCGTGGCCGATGAATCGCTTCAGATCCTTGCCGATCGGGGTGTCGAACCGGAAGCCACCCACTTCTTCGCGCACGGCGGCCTTTTCGTCCTTGTTGAGCACGTCCAGGCTGCACAGGTCCTGAGCCTTCTCGGCAGCTGCCTTTTGGGTGAAGTGAACGATGTAGACGGGCGCCCGGTCAGTGTCGACCAGATTGATGATTGATTCGTGGAGGGGGGTCTCGCGGTACTCGAACGCCAGCGGGACCGGTCGGACGGTGTCAGCCACGGTCACCGCGGGGCGGCCAGTGCGGTCGGTGAGGTCCTTGGTGAAGCGGGCCGTCGGTCCGAGGGTGGCCGACATCAGCAGGAACTGGGCATCGGACAGTTCTAGTAGGGGGACCTGCCACGCCCAGCCACGTTGCGGGTCTCCGTAGAAGTGGAACTCGTCGCCCACCACCAGGCCGAATGGGCAGTCGGCACCCTCGCGGAGGGCCTGGTGAGCAAGGATCTCGGCTGTGGCGCAGACGATCGGGGCCTCGGGGTTAACAGAGGCGTCGCCGGTGACCATCCCGACGTGTTCAGGTCCGAAGTCTCGGGCCAGGGCGAAGAACTTCTCAGAAACGAGGGCCTTGATGGGGGCGGTGTAGATGCTGCGTTCACCCCTGGCCATCGCAGCGGCATGGGCGGCGGTGGCNACCAGTGACTTCCCAGAACCGGTGGGCGTGGCCAGGATCACGTGGTTGCCGGCCAGTAGTTCAAGGATTGCCTCCTCCTGAGCCTCGTAGAGGTCAAGGTTGCGCTCGGCAGCCCAGTCCACGAACAGTTCGAGGAGCAGGTCCGGGTCGGTACCCGCCGGGATCCGGTCCGCCAGCGTGGTCGAGCGGGCAGCGTCGGTCGAGGTCACGGCCTGGACTCCAGACCGAATNGCCTAGCCAGNAGTTCNTAGGAATGGACCCGTGCCTCGTGGTCGTGGCAGATGGTGACCGCCATCACCTCCTCGGCGCCCATGGCCTCTGCCATTTCCTCAAGTCGGGTGCCCACCCGCTCGGGGGTGCCAGCGGNGATGGATCGCCGACCCGGCTGGATGGTCAGCGGCGCGGCCGGAGCGCCACCGGCCAACTGGCCTGAACCGGCTGCGGGTACGGGCCCCCGTAGGCCTGAAGCTCGCCACGCCCGGACGGCGGCCACGATGGACTCGGCCTCCTCGTCGGTGTCAGCACACACGGCACTGGCGCACAGCAGAACCCGTGGCTCGGCGCAGCGNGCTGACGGCTGNAACTGNCGCCGGTATGCGTCGACGATCGGNGCACCGTCCACCTGGGCGATGAAGTCGGCCCAACCTAGGGGCAGGCCGAAGTNGGCGGCATAGGCAGCCGAGTCGGCGCTGGAGGCCAGCAGCCACACTTCGGGCGGCTCGTCGGGCCGGGGCGTGGCCCGCACCCCCTGGATGGGGCTGTGGGCCGGCAGGGTGTCGTCGACCAGGTGGACCAGTTCCTCCACCTGGTTGGGATAGTGCTCCAATGGGGTTCGGGCGCCGCCCCGGGCGAGGGCGGCGGCCGTGAGGTGGTCCGAACCGGGGGCCCGACCCACCCCGAGGTCGATACGACCCGGATGCANTGACGCCAGCACGCAGAACGCTTCGGCCACCTTCAGCGGGGCGTAGTGGGTGAGCATCACACCGCCGGAACCGACCCGGATGTGGTTGGTAACACTGGCGATGGACCCGATGAGGGCCTCGGGGCTGGATCCGGCCAGTCCGGTCATGCCGTGGTGCTCGGCCACCCAGTAGCGGTGGTAGCCCAGGGCCTCAGTCCGACGGGCCAGGTCCAGGGTGTTGCGCAGGGCGTCGCCGGCCGTCGACCCCTCGGGAACCGGCGACTGGTCCAGGACCGAAAGGCGNGTCANGCTGTGGCCGTCGGTTTCAGGNGGGCNACGGGCCGAACAAGAGCGGCCCTCTCGGCGTTGACNACGGCGTGCAGGATGCAACCCGGAAGATGGTCGTTGACCATACCCATGGCTTGCATCAGGGCGTAGACAGTGGTCGGTCCGACGAACGACCAACCTCGCCGCTTTAGGTCACGGCTGAGGGCTGTGGACTCNAGCGTGACGGCNGGGATGGTGGCCGCGCCGGTGGCACCGTCGTTTCGNGTGGGTGTCGTGGGCTCGAAGCTCCANAGGTAGGCGGCCAGCGACCCGAACTCCTCAATGGTCTCCAGCGCCCGGGCCGCGTTGTTGATGGTCGACTCGATCTTTCCCCGGTGTCGGACGATGCCGGCATCGGCCAGGCAGCGAGCCACGTCGGCATCGNTGAAGCAGGCCACGGCGACAGGGTCAAAGCCGGCGAAGGCGGCGCGGAAGTTCTCTCGCTTGCGGAGGATGGTCAGCCACGACAGACCAGCCTGGAAGCCCTCNANGCAGGCCTTCTCGAANAGTCTGACGTCGTCGACCACCGGACGGCCCCATTCGTTGTCGTGGTAGGCGAGGTAGTCGTCGTGGTNGCCGGGCCACGGACAGCGGACCCTGCCGTCGGTACCCGCGAGTAGGTCAGTGGCGAGTTCCCCGCTTCCGTCCGACATGGAGGCCGACAGTACGCTCCGCGCCGTCCCCATCGACCCATGGAGGTCCCCATGATCGTCCTGGCAGGCACCATCGCCTTCGATCCCGAACGTTCCGACGACATGTTGGCCGCGGTGGCCATCGTGGTGGAGGCCACCCGTNNCGANGAGGGTTGCCTCGAGTATGTGATCGCGGCCGACCCACTAGTGGCNGGCCAACTCAACCTGTTCGAGCGATGGGAGTCCGANGAGCACCTGGGCGCCCACCGGAAGGCGGACCACAGCCGGACCTTCCAGAGGTCACTGCGCGACTGCGGCATGGCCGGGGTGTCCATCGACCGCTACGAGGTCTCCGGCGTCACGAAGATGCTGTAGGGGTTCCGNNCCAGNNACCGGTGGACCAGGCTGCCGGCCTGCTTGCGGCGGCAGGGACAACGGAGCTGGTCGCGCAAGAGGGCAGGGATCGGGCGGCGGCGGTCCACTGGCGGCTTGTATCCGAACCCCCGGCCGGGGGGTAGGTTCGGCCCCTATGGACTCCTCACTAATCAAGAACTTCGCCGACATCGTCGACCTGGGGGCCGCGGCCCACGGCGACCGGGAAATGTTCGTCATCGGTGACGACCGGACTTCCTGGAACGAGATGCAGGCCCGGGCCGGTCAGGTGGCCAACGCCCTTGCTGCCGAGGGGGTGGGTAGCCAGGAGAGGGTTGCCTTCATCGACAAGAACTCCGTCGAGTTCTTCGAGGTCCTGTTCGGTTGCGCCTACCGAAACGCGGTGACGGTGGCCGTCAACTGGCGCCTTGCCCCACCCGAGATGGCCTACATAGTCAACGACTCACAGGCCACGGTGCTCATCGTCCATGAGGAGTTCGCTGAGCACCTAGCGGCCTTTCGTGGTGACTTGGAATACGTCACGACCGTCGTGGTCGTCGGAGACGGGGGTGACGACACTTCGTATGCCGCATGGCGTGATGCTCACGGGCCCGATTGCGAGAAGCTCCCGTCAGCTGATGACGACGTCTCCTCGCAACTCTATAGCTCCGGGACGACAGGCCACCCCAAGGGCGTGCAGAGCACCAACGCGAACTTCCAGGCCCTGTTCGCCACCGTTGACTGGGATATGGGCGACGATTCGCGCAACATGGCCATCCTCCCGTTCTTCCACATCGGTGGTGGCGGTTGGGCCCTATTCGGAATGGCCAACGGGGCCACCACGTTCACCGCCCGGGACTTCGACCCGGCGGGCGTACTCCGGGGGATCGAGGACGAAGGCATCACACATGCCATCTTCGTGCCGGCCATGCTGCAGTTCTTCCTGATGGTGCCCTCCGACGGGATCGACTTGTCGTCCATGGAACGCATTGCCTACGGCGCCTCGCCCATCACCGAGGATGTGCTGGTCAAGTCCATGGCGCAGTTCGGTTGCGAGTTCTTCCAGGTGTACGCCATGACCGAGACCACCGGTGCCGGGACCACCCTGCCGCCTGAGGACCACGGTGGCGACGCCGATCCAAAGCTGCTGCGGTCAGCAGGCAAGCCCATCCGGGGCATGGAGATGAAGATCGTCGACCCGGACACCGGCGAGACGCTGCCCGACGGTGAGGTGGGCGAGGTCTGGATGCGCCATGGCGGGAACATGCTGGGTTACTGGAACCTGCCGGAGGAGACGGCCAAGACCCTGCCTGGTGACGGTTGGCTGCGGTCGGGTGACGCCGCCTACCTAGAGGACGGCTACCTGTACATCCATGATCGGGTGAAGGACATGATCGTCTCGGGCGGTGAGAACGTGTACCCGGCCGAGGTGGAAAACGCCCTCATGTCCCACGACGGGGTTGCCGACGTGGCCGTCATCGGGGTGCCTGACGAGCGGTGGGGCGAAGCGGGCAAGGCCCTGGTCATCCCGGTGCCCGACTCGGGGGTGACCGCCGAGGACATCTTGGCGCACGCTCGGGAGCGGCTAGCCGGCTTCAAGTGCCCCAAGACAGTGGAGTTCATCGAGGAGATTCCTCGGAATCCGACGGGCAAGATCCTTAAGCGCATCCTTCGAGAGCCCTACTGGGAGGGTCACGACCGCCGGGTTGGCTGAGCCCGCTTCGGACGACCCGGAGGTGTCCCCCTAGGGTCGCTGTCCATGGACATCAGACTGGACGGCAAGGTCGCCATCGTCACCGGTGGCTCACGCGGAATTGGGCGGGGCATCGCTTCGGCTATGGCGGCGGCGGGGGCCAGGGTGATGATTAACAGCCGTAACGAGGAGTCGTGCGCGGCCACCGTGGAAGAACTCCGGACCGCAACCGGCGGCGACCTCGCGTATGTGGCAGGCCACGTCGGCAAGGTCGAGGACATGGACCGGGTGCTGGATGCCACGCTGGAGGCATTCGGGGCCATCGACGTGCTGGTCAACAACGCAGCCACCAACCCCTACGCCGGACCCGTCATAGACATCGACGTCCCCCGGTGGGAGAAGACGTTCGCCACCAACCTGACCACCCCGCTGGTTTGGACTCAGGCCTGCTGGAACCGGTGGATGAAGGAGCACGGCGGCTCGGTGGTCAACATCTCGTCGGTGGGTGCCTTCGGCACCAATCCCATCCTTGGCGTCTACGACCTAACCAAGCGGGCGTTGATCCACCTGACCGAGCAACTGGCGGCCGAGATGGGCCCGGCCGTGCGAGTCAACGCGGTGTGTCCAGGGCTCATCCGCACCGACTTTGCTCGCGCCCTGTGGGAAGACGGCCGCGGCGACGCCATTGCCGAGGCGCTGCCCATGAAGCGCCTCGGTGAGCCCGAGGACATTGCCTCCACGGCGCTGTTTTTGGCCTCTGACGCCGCCTCGTGGATGACCGGCCATGCCGTGCTGGTCGACGGTGGTCAACTCATCAACATCAACTGACGGCCGAAAATACCTAGACCTCTAGTTGGGCGGCAACGGTCTGGGCAGCGTCGATGAACTCTTCGACCATGTCCAGTACCACCTGGCCGGCACCCCTGGTTCGGTTCATGGTGCCAACCACCTGGCCCACGAAGTAGGTGGCCAGTTCTTCGGCGCCTGATCCTTCCTGGTGGGCGGCCCGGTTGATGCGCTCAATGGCCGCGCCGGTCAGCATTGGTTGGAGCGGCATGCCCAGAGGGGCCGGGGTGTCGTCGCGGTCCCACTCCTCGGTCCAGGCCGTTCGCAACATGCGGGCGGGCTTGCCGGTCATGGAGCGCGAGCGCAGAGTGTCACCCGAGCCGGCGGCCAGCATCTTGTCCTTGACTACAGGGTGAGTCTCGGCTTCCGCGGTAGTCAGCCACACCGATCCGCACCACACGCCGGCCGCCCCGAGGGCCATGGAGGCGGCCATCTGGCGGCCTCGACCGATACCGCCGGCGCCCAGTACGGGGACGGGCGCCACGGCGTCGACGACCTCGGGTAGGAGCACCATGGATCCGATGTGGCCCGTGTGGCCACCTCCCTCAGTGCCCTGGGCGATGATGACGTCGGCGCCGGCGGCCACGTGGCGTTCGGCGTGCACTTTCGTGCCGGCCAGGGCTGCCACTGTCACCCCGGCTTCGTGGCAGCGGTCGACCATCTCAGGTGGTGGCGGGCCGAGGGCGTTGGCTACCAGGGCCGGGCGGTGGGCCAGGGCGATGTCCAGCTGGCGGATAGCCCTGTTGGCAGAGAATGGGGCGTCACCCGGGCGTTCGGCCCACCCGGCAGTGTCGGGGTTCTCCGGCACGCCGTAGCGCTCGAGCAGCTCGTCGAGGAATTCCCGGTGGGCGCCGGGAATGGCTTCCACCAGGTCGGCCACGGTCAGACCTCCCTCGTCGGATCCGGCGTATCGGGCAGGGACGATGAGGTCCACTCCGAACGGACGGTCGCCGATCTCGTCGGTGATCCACGCCAGGTCGGTCTCCAGTGCCTCGTCGCTGTGGGCCACCGCCCCCAGCACGCCGAGGCCGCCGGCCCGGGATACAGCGGCCACCACGTCACGGCAGTGGGTGAAAGCCACGATTGGGAACTCGATGCCGAATAAGTCGGTTATCGGGGTCTGCATGGGATCTCCTATTTCTCCGGAGTTGGCCTTTGGCCGGGTCAGATGGCGACCTGGCCGGTGAGGTCGAGTTCACAAGACTGGCCGACGAGGTCATCTGCCAGCAACGCGTCGAGCGTGCCACGGTCGGTGGTGCCACCCCACACCCGGGCGCCGGCGGGGGAGAGGCTGGCGATCAGGGCCTCGGTGGGTAGACCATTCCGGTCGTGGCGGACTGTGTAGCCGTCGATTATGGCCGTCCCGGCGAACCCTGGGTCGGGTTGGCGGGTCATCCCGTCAGCAGACTGTTCGGCCATCGTGTCCGCACCGTCGATCGAGTGGAACGGGGCGGCGGGAGGTTCGGTGCCGTAGATGCCGAAGGCATGCTTGCCGAGGTAGCCGCCGTTGGCGTACAGCAGCCCGGTGCCCGGTGCTTCGCGTAGTCGGCCTACGAGGGCGGCCAGCGACTGGCCCACCGAGTTGGAGTGCGGACCACCGGCAAACGTCAGGCCTCCGTTGGCGGTCAGAGGTCGGGTTTCGGTATCAGCGTCGAGGCCCAGTTCGGTAGCGCACACCTGGACCGAGGCCGGAAAGCAGGCGTACAGGTCTAGGTGGCCCACCTCGTCAAGGTGGAGCCTGGCGGCAGCCAGCGCACTGGTGCCGCTGACACGTGCACCCGGTGAGCGGTGGAGGTGCGTGCGGACGCTAGGCGATCCCGGGTCGTCGGCCCGAGTGGCGACGTGGGGGAACACCCACCGGTCACGGGGCACCCCGAGGGTTTGGGCCCGGGCTACCGAGGTGAGTAGGACAGCGCTGGCCTGGTCCACGTTGTTGTTGGCCATCATGGCTCGGGTGTAGGGAGCGGCAACCATGCGGTTGGTTCCCGATGGCGTGGTGATGGCCTCGGCATCCATGGGCGTGTGGGTTGCCGCATGGGGATTGGCGCATGCCACTTCGTTGAAGCGGGCCCACAGGGCGCCCACGCGGCGGCGGTGCTGATCGACCGTCTCGCCACGGTCATGACGGATGGCCGACTCGGCGATCGGGTAGAACACGCCGGGTTCGACGAGTCCGCGGGACTCCTCATGCGGTGTGGCCATTTCCAGGCCGCCTTCGAAGCGTTCAGCTGGGGTCAAAGCCTCGTCGACGTCGCGACGGACCTCTACGGCGAACCTTCGGGCCCGGTGTCGCGACCGGAACACCTCGCCTCCGGTCATTAGGGCAGCGTCGATTCGGCCATCGGCCACAAGCTCGGCTAGATGGGCCAGCAGCCGTTGGGGCGAGGTGCCGGACAGGCCGGTGAGCAGGGTGGTGGCGTTGCTAGCGCCGAGGGCGTCGGCCACTTGGCGCCCCGGGTCCCGGTAGCTCCAGATGCCGCCCACCACGGCCAACATGTCGACCCTCACAGCAGTTCCGCAACCGGCCGCGTCGATGCCAGCCGAGCGGCAGGCGTCGATCATGAGCTCCACGGCGGTCCGGGCCATCGTTGGATCCTGCACCCGGTCGGTGACCTGGGCGACGCCGACGATGACTGGGGTGCGGGGGTCGAGTCCCATCTAGCCATCTTCGCCGTCTCCGTGGCTCGGTAGCGCACTGGAGAATTGTGTTAGGTGCGCTTCACATAGAAAGGCTTACACTGCGTCGCAATGATGCAGCCAAAACCCGACCGGGTTACCTACCTAGTTACTGGTTGCGCCGGTTTCATCGGCTCGACTCTGATAGATCGTCTTCTGGCCAACGGGCATCCGGTCGTGGGGGTTGATTGCCTGACGCCCACATACCAAGCGATGATCAAGGAGCGCAACCTCACCGACGCGATCGAGCATCCGGGCTTTTCGATGCGGCGTGATGACCTAGCGGTGTCGGATCTCGAGCCCTTGCTGGATGGAGTGGACACTGTGTTCCACCTGGCGGGCCAACCGGGCGTTCAGACTTCGTGGGGTTCAGGGTTCGCCAACCACTTGGAGCGAAACGTGTTGGTAACCCAACGCCTGATGGAGGCCTGCCTAGCCACCGGTGTGCGTCGGCTGGTATTGGCGTCGAGTTCGTCGGTTTACGGTGCGGTCGACGGCGCGACCATGGAGGATGCACCGTTGCGTCCGCTGAGCCCCTATGGCCTGTCGAAGTTGTCGACCGAGCATCTGGCCTCGCTATACGGCGTCCGCGGTCTAGACGTGGTGCCGTTACGGTTCTTCACCGTCTACGGGCCACGCCAGAGGCCCGACATGGCTTTTCACCGGATGGTTGAAGCAGCTCTCGGGGGGCCTGCCTTCCCACTGCGGGGTGACGGCAGCCAGCGGCGGTCCTTCACCTTCGTGGACGATGTGGTCGATGCTGTGGTCCGGGTGGCCGTGGCACCGGGTGTGTCAGGCATGGTGCTCAATGTGGGTTCGTCTACCGCTACGCCCCTTATTGACGTTCTGGACCTCGTCGGCCGCCTTGTCGGCCGTCCGGTCCCCGTTGAGTACCACGAGCGCCCGCCGGGTGACCCCGATCTGACGCACGCCTGTGTCGACCGGCTCCGGGACATGATTGGCTGGGTGCCCACCACCGGCTTGGAAGATGGCCTGGCAGAGCAGGTCGCCCATCACCGAGCCACTCGAAGTTTGAGGGCGCCGGGTGCCCCCGGAAGAGACTTGTTGCTGTCAGGTAGCGTGACGACGTGACTTACGAGACTCCTGAGTACCACCCGGCGTTCGAGGAGTATTGCGAGACCATTTTCGAACTAGCTGAAGACGATGTTGACGTAATCCAGGCCCGCATCGCCGAACGACTCGAGGTATCCCGGCCCGCTGTGTCGGAGATGGTTCGTCGCATGGAAAAGGAGGGCATGGTCTCAGTCGCTGACGGCGCAATTGCCTTGACTAGCGACGGAGCAAGGCTCGCCAAACAGGTGGTTCGCCGCCACCGGCTGGCCGAGTGCTTCCTGACCGACATCCTGGGCTTGTCGTGGACCGATGCCCACCACGAGGCCGGCAAGTGGGAGCACATCATCTCTGGCCCAGTCGAGGATGCACTCATGCGTGTCCTCCATGAACCCACGACCTGCCCCCACGGCAATCCCATTCCTGGAGCTGGCTACCAGGAGCCTGAGCACTCAGCGGTGCTCAGTGACCTGAGACCGGGCGTGGAGTTCACCGTGGAGCGGATTCCTGAGGAGTTGGAGTTCCGAGACGGTCTGCTCGAGTTCTTGGAAGGCGCAGAGATCAAGCCGGGAAACCGGGGTCGGGTGACCGCTAGTTCACCGGATGGCACTACCACCATCGAGATCGCTGGCGACTTCGTCGGCGTTGGTGCCTTCGCTTCGGCCCGTATCCTCGTCGCCCTCGACTGAGGCGCGATGACCCGCTAGGCCGGCCCAGGCCAGCAGGACCAGAGTCCAGACAACAGCCCACCACAGGTCGCTGGCTGAACTCCGTTGCAGGTCGGGGAAAAGGCGAGAGAACCACCGGTAACCGAACCAAGCTGTCTCGGTGACGTCGACGGCTAAGGCCCGACGGCCGGTGGAAGCCTCGACGGCTACCCAGATCCATCCAGCAGATCCCACGATTGCTGACGCCACGAGCGGGACAAGTATTCGGCGCGCCTGGTCCACTGCTATGGCAACGACCACTACGACGAGTGGGAGAATGACCACAACCTGACGTCCCGGCCACCACCAGCCGTGCATGGTGAGTGCTAACCAGGTCGCCGTAGCCCAGCCGGTGGCTATTGGAAGTGCCAGAAGCGACCAGCCAGCAGGACGGCGGGCTATTAGCGCACCGAGGGCTGGCGCCATGACCAGCCAGGCGGGGGACCACGAGGCCAGGCCAAAAGGCCGGTCGATGAGAAGGCCGACTAGACGTCGGGACCGGCCCCAGTAGTCGGGATCGAAGCCGAGGACACCGAACTCGCTGGTCACGAAGTGGTCGCCGGTCGAGTAAACAGTCCATCCACCGTAGACACGTAGGTGGAATACGAGGTAAAGGATGCCCATGGCCGATAGGGCCACACCGACGAGTAGAAGGAGACGTCGCTGCCCTAACTGCCAGAGGTTCTTGGCGGCGATTCCCACCACAGCAGCGGTAGTCGGGACGTACTTCACCGATAGCCAGGGCAGGGCAGTTACAGCTATCACCAAGGCCACAAGCAAGCGGGTTCGTGGCGTCGTTTCACTCGCTTTGACTTGTAGGCCCGAAACCGCTCCGACGGCAACCACCAAAGCTAGGGCGGCTGGCAGCTCTGGATAGATCTGGCTGCCGTAGGCGGTCAGTGGCGGCGTTGCCGACAGAGCACCCACCACCCAGGCTCCGGTTCGCGTTGATACCCCGAAGCGACGAACGGCCACCCACAGAGTTGCCGCGGCGAGCAGGCCAGCAACTATCGCGATCGAGGCTCGGGCTGCCACCCATCCGCCGACTTGCATCGGCAGGGCCAACATTGCCGGCAGGAGGGGGTCATGCGGGCTAATCCGTTGGCCCTGCTCGTCAAGGTCAATGGTCTGAGTGTTGAGGCCAATTTCGTGGAAAGGCAGGTATCGCTCATCGTCGATCTCGTCGGACACGTCCAGATCGAAGTCCTCAGCCAGGCTGATGGCGGTTAATAGGTACTGGGGCTCGTCCACGCTGACTTGAGCTCCGTAGGTGGTTCGCGCCGGGATGCCCACGGCCGCGGTAATGGTGGCCACCATGCCTACGGCCACCATTGCCCGGAGGAGGCCTGTTTTCGCCAAGGTCATGCCTGGTATCAGTCGAGGTGATCAGCCCGGCGGACCACCAAGAGCCAAGTGAGGGCACCGGACAGAACCACCAAGACCATTGCCAGCAGGCCAGCCTCGGCCACGAAGGCGTCCTCGAATGACTGAAAGATCTTGGTGGTCAGTGTGGGGAAGTCAAACGGTGCCACTAGGAGGGTGATGGGCAGTTCCTTCATGGTCGATAGCAGCACTAGGCCACCGCCGGCGAGCAGTCCGGGGGTTACGAGTGGAGCGTCCACGGTGGCCAGACGGCGGAAAGACCCAGCGCCAAGCACCCTTGCCGAATCGTGCAGACGGTCGGGCACGGCGGCCACTGCTATCTGGGCTGCGCCGAGGGCCTGGGCTCCGAATCGGACCACGTAGGCGAACACCAGGACGAACAAGGTGCCGCGGAGGTGCTCGGCCGCCCAATTGTTGCGAAGGGTCCAGAAGAACATGGCCAAAGCGACGATCAGCCCGGGCATGGCGAAGGTCGAGATAATCACGTTGCCGGTGATTGGGCCGACCCGGGAGCGGTAGCGGGCCAGCAGCATCGCAGTGGGTAGGACAGCAACGACGGCCACGCAGGCGGCCACCACGCTCACCCAGACGGTGTTCCAGGCCGGGCCGACGACATCTGAGGCGTTGATGGCCAGGGAGCGACCACCGGTTGCGTTCCGGATCAGGCCTGAGATTCCCCAATCGGCCAGAGCTGCAGCCGGAGCCACCAAAGCAAGACCAATCGTGCCGCCAACCAGAGCCAGTCCGGGGAGCCGCCAACGATTTAGCGGTGTAGTAAAGGATCGGCTGGGATTGGTGCGTGCTGGTCGTCGCTCACCGAGCCGGCGGCTGCCGATGCGTTCACCGGCCACCACGACCACGGCTAGAACCAGCAGGATGGCCGATAGGGCGAATGAAGTGGGCTGGTCTGCCAGACGGGTCGTCCAGATGGCGCGGGTCAGGGTGTCGTAGCGCATGAGCTGGACGGCTCCGAAGTCACTGATCGTGTACAGGCAGACCAGTAGGGCGCCTGAAGTGATGGCGGATGCTGTCTGAGGAAGAACGATTCGACGAAAGGTGCTGAATCCGGAGTCACCGAGCAGTCGGGCACTTTCTTCAAGTGATCCTGGAAGGCTGCGGAGCCGTGCGGCAACTGGTAGGTAGACGTATGGGTAGGTGAACAGGGTGAGAACTAGCCAGGCACCGAAGAGTCCGCGAAGTTCGAAGGTGTGGTCGATACCAACTACTTGCAGGAGGTCGTTGGCTAGGCCGCCCGGATTGAGGGTGCGGATAAATGCCGCCGCCCCAACGAAGGTCGGATAGGCGAGTGGCAGGGGCAGTAGAACCCGCCAGATTCGGCGCCCTGGGAGGTCGGTGCGGGCGGTTAGCCAGGCGAGAGCTGTTCCCAGTACTGCAGTGCTAGCGGATACGAGGACGGCCAGCACCACGCTGCGGCGCAGCGGCTCTAAGGTCCGTGATGAGGTCAGCAGCCCTAATGGGTCGCTGTCGCTAGTGACGTTGCGCCAGGTCAGATATAGGGCTGGGAAAGCAAAAAGGACACCGACGATGAACGCCGCAGCCGTTAGAGGCAGCGGCGCCTGCTTGCGACCTTCGACCCTCCGATCTGGTGGGCCAGCGGCCGCGGTACCCCGGGCGGGGTTAGCCGGTGAGGATTCCACTCTCTCTAATAATGCGCTCCGTCTCTTCAAAGCCGCCACCCAGGGAGTCGAAGTCGACCGATCCGATCTCCAGAGCGGTTAGCGCTGGAAGGATCGAGTTGGGGGTTATGCCGGCACCGAGTGGGTACTCGAACGTCTGATTAGTGAAATACAACTGGGCCTGCGGGCTGAGTAGGTAGGCAAGTAGTTCGTGGGCGGCGCCGCGATCCTTGGTCGTCCCCAAGATAGTGGCAGCTGTGATGATCAGAAGTGAGCCGATGTCGTTGGGCCCGAAGTCGTGATTTTCGGCCCGGTGAGCGTCGCCGGCCGCTGCCGCCTCTTGGTACTGGTAGTAGTGGTTGACGAGGCCCATATCAATCTCACCCCGGCCCGCAGCCTCCACGATCGCCCTGTTGTTGGGGTAGTACTCGGCGTCGTTGGCCACCATGTCGCGTAGCCATTGAGTGGCTACCTCATCACCGTGCGTATCGCGAAACACGGTGAACCAATCCTCGAATGAGCCATTGGTTGCCGGTAGTCCGACTCGTCCTCGGTAGCGATCCTCGGTGAGGTCGAAGACGGACTCGGGAAGTTCGCTATCCGATACCAGGTCGAGGTTGCGGACCAACACGCGCTTGCGGCCCGAGAATCCGATCCAAGAACCGCTAGAGGCCCGGTTCTGAGGATCAACCAGGCTGAGGACCTCGTCGTCGATGGTTCCGAGGAGGCCGCGACTTTCAAGGAAACCGACCGGCCCGGGCGATCGTGAGAGGAAGACGTCGGCCTCGGTGGCGGTGCCTTCCTCGCCGATGAGAATCGCCAGGTCAGTCGAGTTGCCCCAGCGGACCCGGACGTCAATTCCTGTTTCGCAGGCGAAAGCTTCGATGATGGGCCTAATCAAGTACTCGGTGCGGCCTGAGTAGATGGTTACCGTTTGGTTGCGTTCGTCGCGGCACTCCCCGGTCACGATGGCAGCAGCCTTTTCGGAGAGCTCTCGCTTGTCGCTGCTACAGGCGGTGGTGAAGCTGGCCGCCATGGCGATGGCGAGGACGGTTGCAGTGATGCGACGGAGAGATGAGTCTTCGATCTTTGTCATGGCGGTTGAGTGTAGCGAGTGCTACACGAAATCCGTAAGGTGTACCTAACGGATGGTCGGTAGCCAACGCCGACACCGACTGGCCTAACTGGAGAGGGAGATAGGGATGCTGCGTTCCGAAGTCGGTCGCGGACTGGGGGCAAGATGGTGGACGGCTCTGGCGCTTGGGCTGCTTGCCTTGGTGGTAGCGGCAGCAGCGGTTGCCGCTGCTGTTGATGTAGACGCGCTCCGACGTGCTTGGGCCAGGGCGATTGGTGACCCAGTGGGCGTGGTCGTCGCTTGTGCCGCCTTCGGGCTCGCCTTTGTCTTGCGGGCGTTGGCCTGGCGACGAGTCCTTCCGGGGCTGCCCCTTGGACAGGCGTTGGCAGGTATCCACCTTGCCTTTGGCGCCAACCACGTATTGCCACTTCGCCTTGGTGAGCCGCTGCGGATTTTGAGCGTGACTCGGCGCACGCCGGTTGGTCTCGAGGCGGCCACTGCTTCCACAGTTGCTCTGCGGGCGGCTGACATTGCAACCGTGGCAGGGCTGGGCTGGCTGATAGCACCGCGCGCCTTTTCCCGACTAGTCGGTGGATGGGCCTGGCTACTAGCGGCTGTTGTGCTCGTTGCCGGGATAGTGGCTTGGTTGTCTCTGCGTCGGCTTTCTCACCTCGATTTGTCACAGGTTCGCCTTCCGGGCCCTACTGCCTTCGTACTGACCGTGGCGGCGTGGCTGTTAGAGGCGGTACTGGTGTGGCAGTGCGCCCGATGGGCGGGCATCGAGTTGTCAGCATTCGACGCTGTGCTTGTCACGACGGTTGCTGTCTCGGCACAGATTGCGGCCATAGCTCCGGGTGGCTTTGGGACCTACGAGGCGGCCTCGGTGGCCGCCTACGCGATGCTCGGGCATGGCGCTAAAGACGCCTTGGTTGCGGCGTTGGCTGCCCACGCCCTCAAGACGGCATGGTCGCTGCTAGTCGGCGCTGTTGCCGTGTGGTGGCCCCAGCCCGGCCTTCTGGGTCGCTTCCGGTTGCCGGCGCACCTGCCACCGGCGCCCGATCCTGCTCCGGTGGGGCCCATCGACGCACCTGTATTGCTCTTCATGCCGGCCCTGAATGAGGAGGCGACAGTGGGTCGCTGTGTGGATCGGGTGCCGTCAGAAGTCTGCGGGCGCCGTGTTGAGGTGCTCGTAGTCGACGACGGATCTACTGACAGGACCGCTGAGGTGGCCCAAGCGGCCGGTGCGACGGTGGAGTCGTTCCCCTCTTGTCGCGGTCTCGGTGCCGGAGTGCGCTACGGATTGTCCGTCGGTGTGGCGAATGGCGCTGCAGCTATCGCCTTTTGCGATGCCGATGAAGAGTACCCACCGGAGGAGTTGGAGAACTTGGTTGCTCCGATTCTNGCTGGTGAGGCTGATTACGTGGTGGGCAGTCGCTTTGCTGGGACTATNGAGCACATGCGACCCCATCGACGCTTCGGGAACAAGGTCTTGAGTCGTCTGCTTTCGATCGTGGCTCGACGCCGGATCGACGACGGGCAGACCGGGTACCGGGCCTTTTCCCCGGCAGCGGCTCGGGCCGCCGAGGTGGTGCATGACTTCAACTACGCCCAGGTGCTGACTCTGGACCTGTTGGCCAAGGGTTTCCGATACCACGAGGTGCCTATCAGCTACCGCTTTCGGACCAACGGTGAGAGCTTTGTCAAACTGGGCCGATATCTGCGCAAGGTTGTTCCCGCCGTCTACCGGGAACTGAATGCCGTTTGACCNCAGGTCACCTCATAGAAGAATGGACCTTCGGCTGTTTCATTGGGCAGGTCGATGGTCTCAGTCCTCGACTACGAACGTCTCGAACTCGGCTAGAGCCATTCGCCAGGCCTCGCGGTCGAAGGAGCCGTCAGTCTTGAGGGCGTCGGCAGCACTAACCCCCATGCGCAGCACGTGGTGGAGGTTGTCGGGGGTGTACAGACCTTGCCGCCCGAGGACCACGAGGCGGTCGAGGCCCTCGGTCCACTTAGCTATGGCGGCGAGATCGTTGGCGTAGCCGGTTCGGTAGATCGGGTAGACGTGGGGCAGTCTTCTGGTCTCGGTGGCCACAAGACGGGGTCGTGGCAGACCCTGGCCGACAAGGGAATCGGCCATCCAGTCGCCCAACTGGTCATCGGTGGCCGTCCATATCTCGTCGCCTACCTGGCATGGGAGTTCGCAGCACAGCACGGTCCTGCCTTCGGGNTCAGGGCCGTCTCGGTAGTTTCGGGGCTCTGANAGTCGGCTGATTGGNGTGTCNGGCGATGGGAGGTAGTGGGCATCGTAAGGCGTGTACTGGCCTTGGTCGCAGACTAAGAACACGAGAACCATGGCCCGGTGTTCGAGTCGGTCCACGGCATCGATCACAGACTGGGGCGGTCTGGGCGACACAAGGTTGACGAGGGCGGTGGTGTTGATGGTCGATAGCACTCGATGGGCTGGGAGATCCTCATCCCCCAGTTTGATCGTTGCATAGTCGTTGTTGAGTCGGATGCCGGTGATCTCGGTTGAAAGCCGGATNTCCACACCCGAGTCGATGGCCGACTCAGCCAATCGTTCGCAGATNCGCCCATAGCCGCCGCGCGGNTATAGAAACGTTCGACCCGCCGGAGAGGCNCCGCGTGCAATTTTGCGGATTATGGCCAGTGGCGAACGGGCGGAGACCCGACGGCGNGCGAGAGAGGCGTCGAGTTCGTCGGCACTGACTCCCCACAACTTCGTGGCGTACGGCTCATAAAATGCCCGACTGACCGTAGGCCCGAGACCGGNTCGGAGGNTTGCNGCGAAGGNGTCGGCCTGGGGTCGTCGCACTAGTGACGTCACAGCGTCTAGAGCGGCACCGAGCGCGAACTTGGGACTTACGCTGCGTAGAAGGTCGAAGGTCCGTAGGGGGAACGCGATCCATCGATCGTCGAGGCGGATGCGGCCGTTGCGGGTGCGGACCTGCAACTCGTCTCCGAGCAGGCTCCTGAGGTCGGCCAGGATTTCTGGTTCGATGGAGGGGTGGAGTCGGTGAGAACCTAGATCGACCCGTTGGCCCGCGATGGTCGGGCTGGCAGCCATGCCTCCGACTTCGGCGGCTCGCTCGATGAGGACTACTCGGTGGCCGGAGTGCGCGGCCCGACGGGCGGCGGCCAGTCCAGTAGGACCGGCGCCGATGACGACCAGCGGCCGTTCTGAAACTGTCGGGTNGGGGGCGTCCATNGGACTCGGTTNACCGGTGGTTGCTGGTNAGGCCGCAGGGAATGCGGTGGTNGGNAGACCTCGGTAGNTGACAACGACCCGGTCGCCTCGGACNGCTGGAGGGACGGGGCCGGTNCGGATCCGGAGCCCAGCTCCATTGTCGAGTCGGACGAGGACCATGGCGTCATGCCCGTAGTACTCGACGAGCTCAACTGAGCCGTGCCCGGGGATCTCGTCTACAGGACTGACGTCGGCCTTGGCGATCAGTAGGTCTTCTGGTCGTAGCAGCACCTCCACTAACCCGTCGTCACGACCATTGGTATTGCGCAGGAGGGGGATATCACCGAAGGGGAGGTGGGCGGTGGCGTCAGTGGACTCGGCCCCGACGAGGTTGACTTCGCCTACGAAGGAGGCGATCCATCGGCTGGCTGGACGCGTATAAACCTCTGATGGCAGTGCGAGTTGTTCAATTCGGCCATCGTTCATTACGGCGATCCGGTCACCCAATACGAAGGCCTCTTCCTGGTCGTGGGTAACAAACACAGCGGTGATGCCGAGGTCAGTGAGAAGTCGGTGCACCTCGGTGCGGACCTCTGTGCGAAGTCCAGTATCGAGGTTGGAGAACGGTTCGTCGAGTAGAAGGACCTCGGGTTGGGGAGCTAGGGCCCGTGCGAGAGCCACGCGCTGCTGCTGTCCACCGGAGAGGGTGGCCGGTGAGCGATCTCCGAACCCTGTGAGGCCGACGGTTGCCAAGACTTCTTCGACGCGGCCATTGTTTCGTTGGTCGCGGGGGAGACCGTAGGCGACGTTTCGGGCGACGGTGAGGTGGGGGAACAAGGCCCAGTCCTGAAAGACCATCCCGATCCGTCGCCGATCCGGCGGTACCCATGTGCCGGGACCGACCAGCGTTCGTTCGTCAATGATCACCGAGCCGGTCTCAGGACGTTCCAAGCCGGCCATTGTCCGCAGGAGGGTGGTCTTACCACAACCGCTAGGTCCCAGGAGGACAAGGACCTCACCGGGTTCGACGAGGAGATCCACTCCCTTCAGTATCGGTGTGTTGTTAAAGGCAACTTGAATGTTGCTGATCCGAAGTGTCCGAGCCGATCTCGTCTCCATAACCACTGCAGGGTATCGGCCAAGTTTCTTTGATGAAAAGGTTGCTATCTCGATTAGGAGAACTAGCCTCTCGCCAAGTAGTAGGGCTACCTAACAACTGCTAGAAAGCGAAGCGTCTAGCCCACCTGACTGTTTCGGAGGAGAGACACGGATGACTGAAGTACAGACTGCAAAAAGTGCAAAGAAGCTAGTGAAGGCAAGTGGTCGGTCGAAGATCACCGTTGCACTTTTAGTGCTTTCGATGGTGGCAGCTGCCTGTGGTAGCGATGACGGGGCTGCTGTTCGCGAGATTGGCTCAGCTAGTGCCTCCTCTTCCGGCTCTGGCTCCGGCTCCGGCTCCGGCTCTGGCTCCGGCTCCGGCTCCGGCTCCGGCTCCGGCTCAGGCTCGGCTTCTGGCCCAGCCTCGGCTTCTGGCTCTGGCTCGGCTTCTGGCTCTGGCTCGGCTTCTGGCTCTGGCTCGGCGAGTGCCAGCGCCAGTGCCTCAGCGCCCGATTCTGCTCCAGATCGCACCGTAGGCGACAATGGTTATGACTATGCATCTGATGTGAGTAGTCACCGCATGATTCCGGCGGATGTCTGTGACGTGAACGCATTG
>PAXM01000049.1 GCA_002714485.1 Acidimicrobiaceae bacterium | reverse complement strand
TCCTCCGGGTGGCCGCTCGGGCCCTAGTCGGCCGTGAACCCATGTCGGCCAATCGGGGGGGCGGGCCGGACCCGGTTGTGAGTGGTCATGCCGACGAGACGGCCGAGGCGGAAGCCATCGCCCGCAACGTCCGTGACCGTCGGGGTCCGAATGGTCGCTGGCGAGACCAAGCGGTGCTGGTCCGCACCAACGCCCAAACTGAACCAGTGCTCCAGGCCCTCCGCTCCGCCGGCATCCCGGTGCGAACCCGCAGCGGCAGCGGCCTACTGGACCGAGCCGACGTGAAAGCCCAGTTACAAACTCTCAGCCGTGCCAACGGTCCGCTGGCCGACCACCTAGGAGACCTCAAGGTGGCTGCCGGTGGGCAACTGGACGACGGGCCAACGCCCGACCTCGCCGAGGACGCCGGCGCGACCGGTGACGAGACCGGACGCGCCACCGCCTTCGCCGAACTCAACAGGATGGCCAACGAGTTTCTAGCCTTGGAGCCGGCCGGCACCGGCCCGGGATTCGTGGCCTCAGTGCGGTCGCAGGCCTTGGCGGCGGTTGACGAATCCATCGACTCGGTCGAGGTGGCCACCTTCCACTCCGCCAAGGGGCTGGAATGGCCCTCGGTCCACCTGGGCGGCCTTGAACACGGCCTCGTACCTATCAGCCATGCCCGCGAACCCGCCGCCATCGCCGAGGAACGCCGCCTCCTCTACGTGGCCCTCAGCCGTGCCGAGGAACACCTCTCGCTGACCTGGGCCGCCGAGCGGACGTTCGGACAGCGCAAGGTCAAGCGACGCCCCTCACCGTGGCTGGCCGACCTCGAGGCGGCCATCGCCGGCCTCGACCGGCCGGTGGACCGCCCCGAAGGCGCCCGCCGGGCCGCCGAACTAAACACCCAAATCAGACGGCCCACCCTGCCCGACGAACCTGCGGTGATCGCTTTGAAGGAGTACCGGACGACGGCCGCCCGGGCCGCCTCGGTGCCCCCGTACGTCGTGTTCAACGACGCCACGCTGGCCGACCTCGTTGCCTCGTGGCCTACCACGCCCACTGAACTGCTTGCCGTACAAGGCATCGGACCGACCAAGGCCGAGCGTCACGGCACCGCCATCCTCGCCCTGTTGGCCGACCATGAACGACCCGAGGGCTCAGGCACGGCACCAACGCCACCGGCGACCGAGATACCGGCCACCACATCCACGACGGCCGATGCTCCGTCACTGGCCCCCGGCTCGGAACCGCTGTACGACCGGTTGCGGACCTGGCGCAGGGGGGTGGCTGCCGAACGGGACATCCCGGCCTACCGAGTGCTCACCAACGCGGCCATTGACGCCCTCGTGGCGTTGCGACCCGACGACGCCACATCACTCCTGGCCGTCCCCGGTATCGGGCCGAAGACGGTCGAGGCATTCGGCGTCGACCTACTGTCGCTCGTCGCCGACGATTGACCAACCGCATCGGCTGCCGCCGTCGGGATCGCCGCTGGTCTACGACTGGGTGAACGAGAAGTCGGCCACCACGGGGGCGTGGTCGCTGGGTTTCTCACCCTTCCGTTCGTTGCGGTCCACCACCACGAAGTCGAGCGCCCCGACGGCTGGCAACGAGGCATACACGAGGTCGATCCGCATGCCCATCCGCTTGTAGAACGCCCCGCCCCGGTAGTCCCACCAGGAGTGGAGGCCAGCCTCATCGAAGCGTTCCCGGAACACGTCAGTGAACCCGAGGGACTCGAGTCGTTGCAGGGCCGACCGTTCCGGCTCGGTCACGTGGGTCATCCCCTCAAAGGCCTCCGGTTTCCAGACGTCCCGGTCATCGGGAGCCACATTGAAGTCCCCTACCACCACCACCGGATCAGCGGACGAATCGGTATTGGCCGCCAGGTCGTCGCACAGGCGACTCAGCCAGTCCAACTTGTAGCGGTAGTGGTCGTGATCGACCTCTCGTCCATTGGGTACGTAACAACTCGCCACCCGCACGCCGCCACAGGTCGCCCAGAGGATCCGCGCATCCGGATCGGGATCTGTCCGACCGTCATCGAAACCCGGACGGACTTCATCGAGGCCCACCCGGGAGATGACGGCCACCCCGTTCCACTGTCCCTGGCCGTGGTGGGCCGACTCGTAGCCCAGCGCCTCAAACCGCTCGTGAGGGAACGCAGGGTCAGCCATTTTGGTTTCCTGAAGGCAGAGAACGTCGGGTCCTACGGCCTGGATCCAGGCTTCGACACGGTCGATGCGAGCCTTTAGCGAGTTGACGTTCCAGGTGACGATGCGCATCGGTGCGACGGTAGCGGTCAGCGGAGCGGGAAGCCGACGACCGCCTCAAGTTCGCCGATGGCCTCCTCCGGGTCCACGACCTTGATCGTGGTCATCCCCATGGACCGGGCTGGCTTGAGGTTGATACCCAGGTCGTCGAGGAAGACACATGCGACGGGTTCCACTCCCAGGCGCTCACAGGCGATCTCGTAGATCCGCGGCTCAGGCTTACGGCAGCCCTCGACACTGGACTGGATNACCTCGTCGAACAGACCNACTACCTCNAGGACGGCATCGGAGAACGGTTGGGANTCGATCGGGGTGATGTTGTTGGTCAGCATCCCAGTCCTGAGTCGGTCGGAGCACCGTCGGAGGGCCTCCACCATGGTCGGACGNAACGTCCCGTGAAGCCCTTCCANGATCCGGGCCGCGTCCACGATGTAGCCCTGNGCTGCGGCCTCNGCCTCGAACAGGCGACCNAACTGCTCGGCGTCAACCTGGCNNCGCTCGAATCGAGCCCAGGCGTTGTCGTCCGGGTTCGTCGAGTTGATGCGTCGCACGGTCCCCNGGGGGAGGTCCACTTCAGCTTCGTAGGCGGCGAAGGCATCGAACGGGCTGGTGAGGAGGACACCGCCGAAGTCAAAAAGCACGACCTCTATGTCGGCCGGCACGGGTGGAAGCATCGAGCGAGCGTAGGGACCAACTGGCCACGGGGCCATGCCGGGACCGCCGGTAGCCTCGGCGCCCATGAGTGCCCAGTTCATCTTCACCATGCACCGTGTCGGCCGATTCCACCCACCGGACCGCGACGTCCTCAAGGACATCTCCCTGTCGTTCTACCCGGGAGCCAAGATCGGTGTTCTGGGGGCGAATGGAGCCGGCAAGTCCTCGCTGCTGCGGATCATGGCCGGTGTCGACGATGGCTTCACCGGCGAAGCGCGGCTGACCGAGGGCTTCACCGTCGGATTTCTGGAGCAGGAGCCCACGTTGGATGCCTCCCGGGACGTCCAGGGCAACGTCATGGACGGTGTGGGTGCAATAGCCGACCTCCTCACCCGCTACGAGGAGGTCCTGGCTGGCTGGAGTGATCCCGACGCCGACTACGACCAGTTGGGTGCCGATCAGGCCGACCTTGAGAAGAAGATCGAGGCAGCCGGCGCTTGGGACCTGCAACGCACCATCGAGATCGCCATGGACGCGCTGCGCCTCCCGCCAGGTGATGCAGCAATCGAATCGCTTTCAGGCGGCGAGCGCCGACGGGTGGCCCTATGCCGACTCCTGCTGTCGCGTCCCGACCTGCTGCTGCTCGACGAACCCACCAACCATCTAGACGCCGAGTCCGTGGCATGGCTGGAGCGCACGTTGCGCGACTACCAGGGAACCGTGGTCGCCATCACCCACGATCGCTACTTTTTGGACAACGTGGCCGGATGGATCCTGGAGTTGGACCGAGGTCGGGGCATTCCCTACGAGGGCAACTACTCGGGTTGGCTGGAGCAAAAACAGGCCCGGCTATCGGCCGAGGAGAAGGTCGACTCGGCCCGCAAGCGGACCATCGAACGGGAATTGGAATGGGTCCGTATGGCACCCAAGGCGCGCCAGTCCAAGGGCAAGGCACGCCTCTCGGCCTACGACCGGCTGGTAGCCGAGNCAGCTGAGGTCGAGACCCGGGCCCGCGAACTCCAGATCGACATCCCGGCCAACCAGCGGCTCGGCGATCAGGTCATCGAGGTCGACCACCTGTCCAAGGGCTTCGACGATCGACTGCTCATCGACGACCTCTCGTTCTCGCTGCCGCCGGCGGGCATCGTCGGGGTGATCGGAGGCAACGGTGCTGGCAAGACCACCCTGTTCCGGATGCTCACCGGGGCAGCCGACGGTTCTGCAGCAGGACCAACGGCACCCGACGGTGGAGAGATTCGCATCGGCCCGACAGTCGAGGTCGGCTACGTGGACCAATCCCGTGACAGCCTCGACGCCGAACGGACCGTGTACCAGGAGATCACCGACGATCGGGAGTTCATCGAGGTGGGTCGCCGGGAGGTCAACGGTCGGGCCTACGTAGCGTCGTTCAACTTCAAGGGGTCCGACCAGCAGAAAAGGGTCGGCGACCTGTCCGGCGGCGAACGTAACCGGGTGCACCTGGCCAAAGTGCTGCGGAGTGGCGCCAACGTGCTGCTACTCGACGAGCCCACTAACGACCTAGACGTGGACACGCTGCGGGCATTGGAGTCCGGTCTGGACGCCTACGCAGGCTGCGCGGTAATCATCAGCCACGACCGGTGGTTCCTGGACCGGGTGGCCACCCACGTCCTGGCCTTCGAGGGCGACTCACAGGTCCGGTGGTTCGAGGGCAACTTCACCGAGTACGAGGCGTACCGGAAGAAGGAGTTGGGTCTTGACGACCAGCCCCACCGTATGAAATACAAGCCCCTGGTCCGCTAGGACTGTCGACTGATGAGGTCCCCCACATGAGCGCGTCCGACGCACGAACCCGTTTGTTGGCACCGTCCACGGTACGTGGTATGGCGTTGGTGCTGTGCGCCGGCGGCATCATCGGGATGATCGTGACCTCGATTGTCGATCAGATCGACGCCGCCCTGACCTTCGGGTTCGTCGGCGCCGTGGGGGCGCTCTCCCTCCTTCTGGTCGGAATTCTGGTGCCCGCCGTCGAGGCGGCGACCTCACTGGACGAAAAGCGGGCCGTCGAGGTGGAGGCCGGGATACAGCGCCTAGTGGACGCGGGCGCCAACGAGGACGACCTGCGAGCCACAGTGCGGACCGCCGTTGAGTTGGGCCGCCGGTCCGCTGGCGACTGACCAACTATGTCGCTCCCCGANGANCATCGGCTGGCCGCAGAACTGGCCACCNGGGCCGGTGCCGTCCTGCTNGAGATCCGGGCCCGCCTGACCGCCGAGGAGGTGCCCACATCGCTACTCAAGCATGAAGGGGACCAGAGGTCCCACGAGTTCCTCATGGCGGCGTTGGCTGAGGTCCGACCGGGCGACGCCGTGCTGTCTGAGGAGGGCACGGCGCACGCCTGCCATCCCGACCGGGGAACCACTGACCGCACATGGATCATCGACCCTGTCGACGGGACCCGTGAGTACTCAGAACCGCCTCGCACTGACTGGGCGGTCCACGTGGCCCTGGCTGTCGCCGGGGAACCGGTAGTCGGAGCGGTGGCTCTCCCGGCGCTGGGTTNCACCCTTTCCACTGCCCGGCCCGCGCCAGTCGCCGATCTCCCGCCGGTTNCCGAACGACCCCGGATGGTGGTAAGTCGTTCGCGCCCACCCGCCGAGGCTCTGGCCGTGTGCGACGCCCTCGATGGCGAACTAGTGGAAATGGGATCGGCTGGTGCCAAAGCCATGGCCGTGGTGCGCGGCGAGGTGGACTGCTACGTCCACTCAGGTGGACAGTTCGAGTGGGACAACTGCGCGCCGGCCGCCGTGGCCCTGGCCGCCGGTCTGCACGCCTCGCGGATCGACGGATCACCGCTCACCTACAACCATCCCGACCCGTTTCTGCCTGATCTGGTCATCTGCCGGATCGAACTGGCCGAGGCTGTGTTGGCTGCCCTGGCCGGTGCCTGAGCGGGGTCAGGGCCATGCGCGTTGTCATCGCCCGCTGCACCGTCGACTACGACGGCCGCCTAACGGCCCATCTTCCCGAGGCGGTTCGCCTGCTCATGGTCAAGGCCGACGGGTGCGTGGCGGTGCATGCCGACGGCGGCGCCTATAAGCCGCTGAACTGGATGAACGCTCCAAACACCCTGTCCTTAGACGAGTCGACGGGTGACGATGCGACCGCGATCTGGCACGTCCGCAGCCCCAAGGGCGAAAAGCTCACTATCACCATCCACGAGGTGATCGATGAACTGGAACACGAGATGGGAGTCGATCCGGGCCTGGTCAAGGACGGTGTGGAGGCTCACCTCCAGGAACTGCTGGCCGCCGACCCGACGACCATCGACGAGGGCCTCCGGCTGGTGCGTCGGGAGTTTCCGACCGATATCGGACCGGTCGATCTGCTGTGTCGGGACGCCGAGGGCAAGGCGGTGGCTATCGAGGTCAAGCGCCGAGGAGAGATCGACGGGGTGGAACAACTCACCCGGTACCTGGACTTTCTAAATCGAGACCCGATGTTGCGACCCGTCCGCGGCATTTTCGTGGCCCAGGAGATCAAGCCTCAGGCACGGGTCCTGGCCACTGATCGGAACATCGGCTGCGTGGTCGTCGACTACGACGACCTGCGAGGCATCGAATCCAACGATCTGAAGCTGTTCTGAGGATGAGCGACGCGGTCCGGACGGTGGACGTCCTGGTAGTGGGCGGTGGCCCGGCCGGTAGCGCAGCAGCCATCACCGCGACCCGGGCCGGCCGGTCTGTGCTACTGGTGGACAAGGCGACTTTCCCCCGTGACAAGTGCTGTGGTGACGGCCTGACCACCCTGGCCCTCCGACTTGGCGAGCAACTGGGACTGGACCCGACCCCCATCGGCGACTGGCAACCAGTGGAGGACGCAGTGCTCCACTCGCCGTCGGGACGGTCGGTCCGTTTCCCGCTCCCCCGCGACGACGGCCGCTATGCAGCAGTGGTACCCCGCCGCGAGTACGACGCCGCCCTCTTGGGCCTGGCCCGAACGGCGGGCACCAGAGTCGCCGAAGGCCACGCTGTCACTGGGATCGACGTCGACGACACCGGGGCGACGGTGACCGTTGACGGGATGGGCGGCTTCCGGGCCGCCACTGTGGTCGCCGCCGATGGCATGTGGTCGCCTGTTCGACGGATCCTTGGCCTGTCCACTGACGATGACCGGGGCCAGTGGCACGCTTTCCGCCAGTACGTGTCAAACGTCGGACCGGCAGCCGCCGACCTGCATGTGGGGTTTGAGGCCGACCTGCTGCCCGGCTATGCCTGGTCGTTTCCTCTGCCCGATGGTCGTGCCAATGTGGGCTTCGGCATACTGCGCGGTGGCCCAGTGACCGTGGGTGCCACAGGCCGAATCTGGGACAAGCTCATGGACCGGCAGGCGATCCGCTCCGTCTTGGGCGACCAAGCTCTACCCGAGGACCGACGAATGGCATGGCCGATCCCGGCCAAGGTGGACCGGGCGATGCTCGACCACGGACCCGTCCTTTTCGTAGGCGATGCCGCGGCGGCCACCGACGCTCTGACCGGTGAGGGCATCGGACAGGCGCTGCTCACCGGAATTCTGGCTGGCGAGGCCGTACTGGCCGGTAGTTCGCCTGCCGATGTGGCTGAGATTTACCGTCGGTCCGTCCGGCGCGAACTAGTGGCCGACCACCGGATGTCGACGGCCCTGCAGGCGATACTGGCCCGGCCGACTGGTGCCCGGGCCGCTGTCCGACTGGCCGGCGCCACCCCGTGGACCCGGCGGAACTTCGCCCGGTGGATGTTTGAGGACTATCCACGGGCCCTGCTGGCCACACCACGCCGCTGGAGTAGGGGTCTGATGTCCGCTCCCGGCGCGTACGCCACCCGCTGAGCACCGGATCCGTTCGAACGGCCGCGCCTCTAGGCTTGCTCCGTGGATCCCGCCGACGTCGGGCCCGTCGACGACCTCGACGGGTGGGCCGACGAGCCGCCGGAAGAGATCGATCGCCACCCGCTGGGGCCGATCGGGGCGTCCCTCGACGAGGCCGTCGACCGGGCCTGGGACCGCCTACGCGGCAACCCCACACTCGACAGGGTCTTCTATACAGCCAGCGAGTTGGGCGACTTCAGCCTCATCTGGCACCTACTGGGCGCCGCCAAGGGGGTGACCAGCCGTCGGGGTACCCGGGAGGCAACACGGCTGGCCTTGGCTCTGGGCGCTGAGTCAGCCCTGGTCAACGGGGCCGTCAAATCAGCATTCCGTCGCGAACGTCCGCTCCACGAGGATGACCGTCCTCACGGGCTGCGCCAGCCGCTAACCAGCAGTTTCCCGTCGGGCCACGCCTCGGCGGCCTTCATGGCTGCCACTCTGCTCTCGGAACGATCCCGGGTGAAGCCGGTCTGGTACGGGCTGGCCGCCATTGTGGCCGCCTCGAGAATCCACGTGCGAATCCACCACGCCAGTGACGTGTTGGTGGGTGCAGGGGTCGGCCTGGCGCTGGGACGCGCTATCCGGAAGGTGTTTCCGCTGCGCTGAACCGGGGCCAGAACGGCGCCAAGGCCGAACCGGGGGTCAGTTGGTGGGGGCGGCCTCGAGTTCGGCGTCGCTCGTGGCGAGCAACAAACGAAGGTCCAGCAAGAGGTCGGCGACCTCAGAGGCGGCGATCAACTCGCGACTCTGGGTGGTTCCCAAGCCCCGGTCGATGATGGCGCGGATCTCGTCGATCGTCGTGGTGTCGAGCATCTCGGTCACGGCCACATCCTCTCGTCGTTGTTCGATGATCCCAACCCTAGACGCGCGTTGACGCATAACCCCTCACCTGTTCCCGATAGGCGCCAAGTCGCGTACTGCAGCGTCCACATCAACCCCGGCCAACGGCACGATGCTCAACACCGGCGTGGTAATCCCGGCAGCCACGTACCGGTCGAGATGCATCCGGCATTCGTCAGGGCTGCCGTGAACCAGCAGGTCATCGACCACCTCGTCGGGCATGGCCTCCAGCGACCCAGCCCGGTCGCCGGCGTCCCACCGCTCCCAGTGCTCGCCCAGAACCTCGGTCCGACCTATCCACTCGTGGAAGGCCCGGTAGACGGGCACGTTCACGTAGGCGGCGACCAGCCGCTTGGCCTGGGCCAGCACGAGGTCGCGCTCAGTCGACGGACAAACGAACAAGCGAGCCACCAACTCGGGTTCGGATCGTCCAGCGGCGGCTGCGGCACCCCGCACGATGGCGGTGACCCTTGTGGTGTCCTCCACCGACAGCCAGTTGACCACCGCCCCATCGGCCTCACGTCCGGCCAGTCGGAGCATCCCCTCGCGCAAAGCGGCCACGACGATTGGTGGTGCTCCCTCAGGCGTGCCGCCAGGAGCGTTGGCCAACCGGAACCCGGCTACGTCGAAGCTCTCGTATGACCGGGTGACCTTCTCGCCGGTGAATGCCTCCCGTAGGAACCGCACGGTGTCGCGGACCCGGGCGTACGGCGTCTCGAATCCGATGCCGTTCCAGCGTTCGACGATCACATTGGACGAGGTACCCAGACCTAGGACGAAGCGGCCAGGAGCAGCTGCCGCCATAGACGCCGCGCTCTGCGCCAGAAGGGCCGGGCCTCGGGTGAAAGCCGGAAGGATCGCCGTGCCAAGTCGAAGTTCGGGGGCCCACGTCGAGGCGAGCGCCAGCGGAGTAAGTCCGTCGTGGCCGTCGGCCTCAGCGGTCCACGCATCGGTGTAGCCGAGCCTGACCAGAGCGCGAAACCGATCAGCTTGGTCTCCCAGCGGGCCGCCGAACGGCACCGTCATGCCATAACCGATCGCTTCGAGATGGCTGGCCATTAAGCGCCCCTCAACGACCGCGGGTTGCGGTACTGGCAGGTCTGGCTGGCCGTAGCCAGCAAGTAGCCATCCTCAGACCAGAGATGGACGATGCCGTGGGCGTAGCCGTGCACGAGACTGCCGATCCGAACGTCCACGAGGATCCATTCGGTCTCGACGGGGTCCACCACTCGGAGGGTGTTGTCGAGGCTCTGCCCGCCGCCTAGACCACCACCCACGGCGTCCCGGCCGCCCCATGGGACGTAGTCGCCAAGCACGGCGAGGAAGGCCGGATCGACCAACAGGTGCTCGGGCACCCGGACCCACATGGCGACACGGCCATCGTCCATGGCCGGTTCATGGTCTTCGGTCCGACCGCGGACAAGACGGCGTTCCAGGTTGGCCGACACTGACCGTGTGGCACTCCGACTGGGAAACGGTGGGCAATCGAGGGGTGGCGGTGCAGNCGGTGGCGTGACCCAGACACCCGAACGGTCGACATCACGCCTCCCGAGGGTGGCCATCACGGTAATAACGTCACGACCGTCGACGTGTCCCCGGGCTCGGGCCTGGGTCGTGGCTCTCCCCTCGGCCAGCATCTCGACCTCGATGGCAAATAGTTCACCGGGCACCGCATGGGAGATGAACTGTCCTGTAGCCCATACCAGGGGACGACCAGCATCTACCTCGAGGACCCGGACAGCGGCGCCAAGTCCAGTGCCGCCGAAGAGTCGCCCCGCTCCGGAGCATTCGTCCTCGGTCAGCGGGAGAACCCAGGTGCCCGGCTGATCACCCCGCGCTAGTTCTTCACTCAGGTACGGCCTCCGGGACATCCATGGATGATGCCGCCGCCCGACCGTCAACCGTGCATTCGGCACAAAATCGCTGTTCAGCGANTACTTCCCTTAGGGCTGTCATACCCCGTCTACATAATGGAACCATGACCGAGCAACTTCAATTCCCCACAGAGTCCCAGACCGTTCATCATGCGAAAGCCACACCGGTGATCCACCTCGATGAGCACACCCGGGAGATCGGGCGAGCCGGGGTGGCTGACGCAAGGNCCATCCTCGCCGCATGCGCGCCGACGGTCCTTTGCAAAGACTCCGAGCTGTCCAGTCGTCACGAACCGCTGGGACCGGCGGTGGAGGCGGCACCGGATGGAAGACGGGACGAGAACCAGGGCGGGAATCTGGACCGGGAGCCGATCAACGATGCCAATACGGGGCTTCCCGCTGCAGCCTGACCCTTCATGAAGCCAGTTTGGTTNTCGCTACCGATCGAGTTCCTCGTTTCGACCCTGGGGTATGGGGCGCTCCACCTCGTCCCCATCAACGGGACGCACTACGGGCTGGCCCATCACTGAGGCACAAGCCCAGGTCCGCGGTCAGACCTCTAGCAGCCTGTGGCGGAATCCATCAGTCCACGTTCCAGAGAGGTGTGGCCTACGGTCCGGTACCGTGACCTCCATGACCACCCTGCTGGAGCGCCTCGACCGGCGAGCAGACGAGCGGCTCCTCATCCTCACCGCCGACCTCCTCGGGATGTGCCACGCATCCAATGTCGGNGTCTACGAAAGCATCCGAAGCGGGCTAGCNACCGGTGCTGGCCTGATGGTCCCCGGCCCTTGGGCCCGNGACGCCGCCTCGCACTATCGCGGCGAACCTGTCGGAGTCCACCTCACCCTGAANGCCGAGATGGACTGCTACCGCTGGCGTTCAATTACCCAGGCCCCGAGCCTGCACGACGGTGACGGTGGACTGCCCCGCACGGTGGAAGACCTGTGGGACCACGCCGACCTGGACGAGACCCGCCGGGAATGCCGAGCCCAGTTGGAGCGGGCCATCCTGTGGGGGTTCGATGTGAGCCATCTCAGCACCCATCTGGGCGCCCTCCAGAACCGCCCCGAGTTCTTCGACGTCTACCTGGAGNTGGCCATCGACTTCGACCTACCCATCCGACTGGCNAGCGGGGCCGCCGAGTCGTCGGCCGGGTTCCCGTTCCGGGTGCTGGCTGGANAGGCGGGCGTGCTTACCGTCGACCACTACCGGATGCGTCGCCTGGCCGACCTTGGATCGCTNGANCGTCAGGCCATGGAGCTCGAGCCNGGGGTCACCGAGATCGTCCTGGAGCCAGCGGCCGACACCCCCGAACTACGGGCCATCGGGGACGAGTGGAGCCGGCGGGTGGAGCACCGCGATCTGGCCTGCGACAACAGCGAACTCCGAGCTGACCTCGACCGCGGCCATGTGTCCCTCGTGGNTTGGCGGGAACTGCGCGACGCCCAGCGACGGGGGTAGGACCTAGCCCCGGAACGAGTCGGAACTGCGTCAGAAGTCGCTACGGCCAGCCAGATCGGCCAGAAGGTCACCCCACTCGGCCGATCCGAACACCGGGCGAAGGTCAAAGACGTACCGGGCGTAGGCGTCTTCGACCTTGCACCGGCCCGTCATGAAGGCCACGTCGGCNTCNANCTCGCCGGAGAACTGAGCCACCGCATCGGCGTACTTCCANGTCACCGTGGCCTCGGCCTCACCATCTCGACCCACCANTACCTCNCTGATCCGNCCGTCGGCCACNACNAGACGGAACTGCACCTTGCCGTGAGGGGTACTGGTCATGACGAACCGCACCACCCCACCCACCCCAACCCGCTCGGGCAGCGCCCCACCTCCGTCGGCCAGCGCGTCGATCCACTCCTCCGACAGGAAAGAGAACTCGGCCATCAGGCGGACACCTCGGCCCGTAGACCGGCAAACAAGTCCTCCTCCAAGCCACTGGTGGGCAGGTAGGTGGACGAATCGACGGGCCAGCCATCCACGCANCAGGCCGTCAAGCGATAGTCGTCGAACGGATGCACGGTGCGAGCTACATCGTCGGGTAGGCCGAACCAGAATGGCGACGCAGGATCGATCTGGGTGGCGTGGGCCCTCAGAGCATTACCGCGCACGTCCCAGTGTTCACCGATGGGCACCTGGGTGGTGATGAGATGATCTCTGGACGGACGCTTNAACCACCACTCGTCGTACGGCGACTCGATACNGAGTTCCAGGAACTTTTCGTGCAGGCCGGCGATACGGGCCCGGGACCACATCGTGTAGTACAGCTTGCTCGGCTGCCATGCAGGNCCNGCTTCCGGGTAGCGACCCGGGTCGCCGGCTGCGTGGAAGGCGGGTACAGAAATNTCGTGNACCTGNACGTGGTCNGGATGGTCGTACTCGCCGCGNGCATCGGGATAGGTCACCACCACCTGNGGCCTGACCCGCCGGATGATCGCCACCAGTCGACCCACNGCCTCGTCTTGGTCGGCATTGGCGAAGGCATCGGCGCGNGCGTTGTGCTCGGAGTCCTTCATNCCCGAGTCGCGGTAGCCCAACATNACNACCTCGTCGTAGCCGANGATCTCCGCTGCGCGNGCNAACTCGGCCTCCCGGNCCCCNGGCAGNTCGGCGTGGACTTCGGGCACGTCCATGGCCGGGTTCAAGANGTCGCCCGCCTCACCGCCCGTNCAACACACCAGGACGCANTGCACCCCCTCGGAGTGCAACTGGGCCACCGTNGAGGCCCCCTTCGACGCCTCATCNTCAGGATGGGCGTGCACGGTCAAAAGGCGCAGCGGCGCGTCGGCNGGGACTCGAATGAANGGNGNCACGGCGCATGACGGTAGCGCCCGCTTCCCAGCCNCCGGCGATNCTCCGCAGGATCCGGTATCGGGGTCCGGTACGTTGGTCGGTGAACCCCGATCNCCACGAGGAGCGACAGGAGCAACCCGATGGATCCCGANGCCTGGCGCTGGATCTGGCTTGGTGCCGCNGCGCTGTTCGTCATGGGCGAGATCGCCATGACCGGNGCGTTCTTCCTCCTTCCGTTCGGNGTGGGNGCNACCGCNGCCACCATCGTGGCCTTCGCTGGNGCCAGCGAGCCCTGGTCNTGGCTGGCCTTCGTAGCCGTCTCNGCCGCCAGCTTCGCCGGACTCCGCCCCATGGCCCGACGCATGGCCCGGGGCGGNAACCCGGTAGGAGTNGGNGCCGGCCGACTGGTGGGTGAGACCGGCATNGTGACCAGCGAACCAGACGAGGCNGGCACCCGTCTGGGCACGGTCCGAATCGGCCGTGAAGACTGGCACGCTGAATCAGCCGACGGTGAGCCGTTACCCACCGGGACCGCCGTCGAAGTCGTCCGTATCGAAGGCACCCGAGCCGTGGTCCGACCCACCAACTGACCCGACCCGATAATCGAAAGGATCCCCCATGGCTATATCCGTCGTCGTGCTGGCCGTCGTTGCCGTCGTGCTGTTCGCCTTCGCCGCGGCCAGCGTCAAGATCGTCCGCCCGTTCCAAAAGGGCATCGTCGAGCAGTTAGGTCGCTACAAGGCCACNGTGGAGCCCGGCCTCAAGGTCATCATTCCGGTCATCCAGTCGCTCACCCGGGTGGACATGCGCGAGCAGGTCATCGACGTCCCCCCGCAAGAGGTCATCACCAAGGACAACGTGACGGTCACCGTGGACGCCGTCATCTACTACGAGCCGACCGACGCCCANCGCCTCATCTACAACGTGGCCAACTTCATGCTGGCCGTCACCAAGTTGGCCCAGACCAACCTCCGGAACGTGATTGGAGACATGACCCTGGACAACGCCCTGACGTCACGAGACAACGTCAACGTGGCCCTTCGCGAGGTGCTCGACGANGCCACCGACAAGTGGGGCGTGAAGGTCGTCCGAGTCGAAATCCAGCGGATCGACCCGCCGGCCGACGTGATGAACGCCATGCACGAGCAGATGAAGGCCGAGCGAAACCGCCGGGCCGTCGTACTGGAGGCCGACGGTACCCGGGAGGCCGCCATCACGCGGGCCGAGGGTGAGAAGCAGTCGGTGATCTTGGCTTCCGAGGCCGTCCGCCAACAGGCCATTCTCGAGGCCGAGGGTGAGGCCCAGGCCATCCGGGCCGTGGCCGATGCCGAGCGCTACCGGCAACTCACCGTCGCGGAAGGTGAGGCGGAAGCAGTACGCAGCGTCTTCGGCGCCATCCACGAGGGCGATCCCACACCAGACCTGCTGGCCGTTAAGTACCTCGAGGCCCTNGGCACGATCGCCGACGGCCGGGCCACCAAGATCTTCCTGCCCACCGACCTCGGCGCNACCCTGGGATCGATCGGGGCCATCGCAGAATTGTTCAACGGTGACGGCACCAACGACGGTGAGGNAATGGCCTCGACGGTCATGCCCGCAGCCACCGAGGAGCCCGACGAGGCGCCGGCGGACTGATCGNCCACCGGGTCAGAAACCAGTCGGCNATCTCACGGCGCCGTTCTCAGGAAGCGGGTACCAACTCGTCGTCGCCTTCATCGTCCTCTACGAGTTCCCACCCACACAGGGCAGCCAGCAGAGCCTGGCCCTCGTCGGGGCCACTGGCAATCACCTCGTCGCCCACCGACAGTCGCACCTGCCCCCTTGGTCGGCAGAGGTAGCCACCACCACGCCGGACGGCCAGCACAGTGAATCCGGGCTCGATATTGAGTTGCAGGTCCTTGAAGGTCGAACCATCCACCGCGCTGCCGCCAGCCACCGGAAAGCGCACCACTACCTCGGCAGCCTCGGCGAGGTGTAGCAGGCCGCGGAGCGTCGTCTGGTCCAGACCCGCACCGGCGGCAGCCAGTACCCAAAACTCCAGATGGATCTCCGCCACCTGGACGGGCTCTTTCCCACGGTCGTCCCGAGGAACCGGTCAACGGAAGTCCCGGGACCGGGCCGGAGGTCGCACTCCAAGGGGCTCGATCCGCTCGGCCACCACGTTGACCACCCCCTCCACGGCCTCTACTCGCCCCCGGACGACCAACGCCGAGGCAGTTACCACGTCGCTATACCGCGCCCAACAGCCCGGTGAGACAACCACGTTGACCAGGCCGGTCTCGTCCTCCAGGTTGACGAAGGTGACCCCTCTGGCCGTAGGGGGCCGCTGGCGGTGGGTGACTACCCCGGCCACCCTCACCCGGGTCCCATCAGCCACCGCCCGGAGGTCCACCGCGGTGACCACCCCGTCAGCAGCTAGACGTTCCCGCAGGAAGCGGGTCGGATGGCCGTCCGGCGAGACCCCGGTGGCCCACAGGTCGGCCCGGGCCTCGGTGGGCTTATCCATGGCGGGAAGGGTCGGTGGGGCTGTGCCGGTGACCACCCCCGCGAGGCGGTCCGGCCCGGTGGCTGCCAATGCACCCGCTGTCCACAGGGCCTCCCGTCGGTCGGCATCGAAGCAGCCGAAGGCCCCTGCCGTGGCCAGCGCCTCCATGACCGGACGGCCCGGATCGACGCGGCGCTGGAGGTCTTCGATGGACTCGTAGGGTCGACCCGCTGCGATGGCATCGGCTAGGTCCATGCCGATGGTCCGTACCGAACCGATCCCCATCCGCAGCGCCAGACCTGACCCATCGGCATCCGGGGAGGCCCCTTCCAGGGACGCGCGTGCCTCGGACCGGTTCAGGTCCGGGGTACGGACCCGGACCCCGTGGCGGCGGGCGTCCTGGACCAGCGTGTGAGGCGAATAAAAGCCCATGGGCTGGGCGTTCAGGAGGCCGGCGCAGAATGCCGCCGGGTGGTGGTNCTTCAGCCAGCAACTGNTGTAGACGAGGTGGGCGAACGACACGGCGTGGCTCTCCGGGAATCCGAAGTCGGCAAAGGCGGCCAGCTTCAACCAGACCCTCTCGGCCACGTCGGTCGGGACTCCCCGGCCACCCGCCCNGTCTAGGAAATGCTGACGGAGTTTCTCCATCCGGTCGTGGCTGCGTTTGGAGCCCATGGCCTGACGCAGGTGATCGGCCTCAGCAGCTGTGAANCCGGCNACGTCGATGGCCAACTGCATGAGCTGCTCCTGGAACAGCGGGATTCCCAGGGTCTTGGATAGGGAGTTCTCGCACAGGGGGTGTGGGTAGCTGACCGGCTCCAGGCCATTCCGACGACGGATGTAGGGGTGGACCGAGCCACCCTGGATGGGACCCGGACGGATCAGGGCGATCTCCACCACTAGGTCGTAGAAGCAGCGGGGACGTAGCCGGGGCAGGGTGGCCATCTGGGCCCGACTCTCGATCTGGAACACACCGATGGTGTCCGCGGCGCAGATCATGTCGTAGACGTCGTCGTCCTGAGGCANGTGGGCCAGGTCGACCTCGACCCCCTCGTGGGTGGCCACCAAGTCCACGGTGTGATGCAGGGCACTGAGCATCCCCAGCCCCAGGAGGTCGAACTTGACCAAGCCGACCGCCGCACAGTCGTCCTTATCCCACTGGAGGACGCTGCGGCCNGCCATGCGTCCCCACTCCACCGGGCACACCTCGGCCATAGGCCGGTCACAGACNACCATGCCCCCCGAGTGGATGCCGAGGTGTCGGGGGGCGTCGCACAGTTCGTCAGCTAGGACCGNCACGTCGTNCGGCAGGNCTGACCCGGTTCCACTCGAGCCGGCAGGCGCTGACNGGATCGGTGCCCGGCGGTCCAAACCCCGGGCAAAGGCGTCCTGCTGGCCCGGGTCATAACCCAATGCCCGGGCTACGTCGCGCACCGCTGATCGGGGCCGATACGTGATGACGTTGGCTACCTGGGCGGCGTGTCGACGACCATGACGGTCGTACACGTACTGGATGACCTCCTCTCGACGGCCGCTCTCGATGTCCAAGTCGATATCCGGCGGGCCCTCGCGTTCTGGAGAGAGGAAACGCTCGAAGAGCAGACCCAGACCCACGGCATCGGCGTTGGTAATGCCCAGCGCGTAGCAGACCGCTGAGTTGGCCGCNGATCCCCGCCCCTGGCAGTAGATCCCTGACCGGTGACAGAAGGCCACGATGTCGTGCACCACCAGGAAGTACCCCGGGAACCCGAGGTCATCGATCACGCCCAACTCCCGGTCGATCTGGGTCCACGCCCCAGCCACACGCTCAGCACTACGGGGTCCGTACCGATCGGTGGCNCCCTCGGTAGCCAACCGCCGCAACAAGCCCATCTCGTCNAGACCNTCGGGGCACGGATACGGCGGCAGCCCGGGAGCCACCAGCCGGAGGTCGAAGGCACACCGCCTCCCCAGTTCATCGGCGGCCTCCACCGCCCCCGGCCATCGGTCGAAGCGACGAGCCTGCTCAGCACCCGAACGCAGGTGGGCCGTCCCGGCCGCTGGGAGCCACCCGTCCAGTTCCTCCAACGGTCGTCGGGCCCGGACGGCAGCCATGGTGGTGGCTAGGCGTCGACGAGTCGGGCGGTGGTAGTGGACATTGTTGGTGACCACCAGGCCGACGGCAGCCTCCGCCGCCAAGGTGGCCAGAGCATCGTTGCGCTCGACGTCTGATGGATGACCGTGGTCCCAAAGTTCGACTACCACCCGTTGGCGGCCGAATCTGTCCACCAGATCGTCCAGTGCCCGACGGGCTGCCATCGGGCCGTCAGCGGCCAACGCAGCGGGAACGGCTCCCTTGCGACAGCCGGTGAGGACCGTCCAGCGTGAATCCGTGCCGGCCAGTTCGGCCAGACGGTCTGATGAGAGCCGGGGGNNCCCCTTCTCACCCGCNAGTTGNGACTCAGCGATAGCCGTCCCCAATCGGGCGTAGCCAATCGGGTCAGCGGCTAGGACCACAAGGTGAGTGGCCGACGGGTCGGGGGTCCCCGTACGGGCGGCCCCACGGGCTGATCCCAAGACGGGTGGCGCATCCAGGGAGAGTTCGCTACCGAAGACCGTGGGCAGGCCGTGCACCCGGGCCGCCTCAGCGAACCGGACTACCCCGTAGAAACCGTCGTGGTCAGTCAGAGCCAACGCGGTCAGCNCCAGGCGCACCGCCTCGGCCACCAGTTCTTCGGGTGACGATGCGCCATCGAGGAAACTGAAGTAGGAGTGACAGTGGAGCTCCGCGTAAGGCAGGCCCGTCGTTCGGTAACCGGTTCGACCCACCTTTCGACAGTATCGAACATATGTTCGATACTCAACCCGCCCTCGCTCCAGTCTCCGCGGCAGATCCCGCTATGGGTCCTAGTTGACGAGGCCNTTGACCAGGGCGTCGACCTCCGGTCCGCAGTCGCTTAGGTCACCGTCGGCGATGCACGGCTGTCCAAGGAGTTGGGCCACCAGCTTGGCGCCCAGACCACCGAACATCCCCGCTGTGGTGCTGGGCGGAGGCACGGTCGTGGTCGGCGCAGCGGTGGTGGTCGGCGCAGCGGTGGTGGTCGGCTCAGCGGTGGTGGTCGGCTCAGCGGTGGTGGTCGGAGGCACGGTCGTGGTCGGGGGCGAAGGAACAGCATCGATGGANAGACCGCGGGCCTCGTTCTCCGCCACATGGGCCTGCCTGGTACCCGGCCCGTACCAACCATCGGCTTCGACCCCAAGGACGGTCTGGAGTAGTACGGCAGCTGGACTAGGCCCCCACACGTAGGCCGCGGTAAGAACCTCCACTTCGTCCACCGGCACCATGGTCGTCGTGGTGGTAGTAGCAGGCGACGCCGTGGCCACCACCGGCACCGTCGTAGTGGTGGTCGCCGGAGCCGCTGTCGTGGTTGGTGCTGGTGGATCGGTGGCCATCGCGATGGTGGGAGGCGCCGAGGTCGGCGAGGCGGACGGCGGGTAGAGGACGGGACGTACCGACGGTTCGGCGATGCGCGCCGCGACCACCACCCCACCCCCCACTAGGGCGAGCGCGACCACAAGATTGAGCACCCGACGGATCATCCCACCAGCCTTGCATCACGACCCTGCTGACACGCGGCACCCCACCCGATTCGGGCCACGGGATCGGTCACATCCGGCACGAACCCCGAGCTCAAACTCCCATCCGACGCTTGACATTTTGTCAAGTCCCGGGCCGGCAACTGGCTAGCCTGCGCCCATGAGCGCCAACCCCACCTCCAGCGCCACGTCAAACGTGGGCATCGGCTCGTTTGAGGCCGTCGACTTCGATTCCTCGACCTTCGACCCGTCCCGGTTCGGCCTGACCACCGGCATCGTCGATGAAGTCGGCTACGGGCGAAGCGTCGAACGCTTCCGTACCCAAGGCATTTCGCTGCCCACCTTCGGCCAAATGGCCGACCCTTCGACTATCCCCGAGAGCGTTCGGGAGTCACTCGCGGGTGTGGATCGCAACGCCGCCGATCCCCGCAACCTCTACCGGGTCCACTGGTATAACGACCTGCACGGGGGAATGGTCGACCTCCCCGATCATGTCGTCCTGCCGCCCGAGTTGACCGGCGTCGCGTCGCCCATCATCGTGGCCTTCGGCAATCGGTTCCCGATGATCGGCGCGCACAAGGTGCTGGCCGCCTACTCCTGCCTCGTACCGCGGATCGTCAGTGGTGAGTACGACCCCACCATCCATCGAGCCATCTGGCCCTCGACCGGCAATTACGCCAGGGGAGGCGTGGCCATCTCTCGGATCATGGGTTGTCGCGGTGTCGCCGTCCTCCCCGAGAACATGAGCCGCGAACGGTTCGAGTGGCTAGAGGAATGGATTGCCGACCCTGGCGACGTAATTCGCACTAGCGGATCAGAGAGCAACGTCAAGGAGATCTACGATGCCTGTGACGAGTTGGCCGAGGATCCCAGCAACTTCATCCTCAACCAGTTCACCGAGTTCGCCAACCACGTCGGCCACCACGAGGTGACTAGTAGAGCCCTCGAGCACCTGTACCTCCACCACGAGGCCCAGCGGCCCGGGCTTCGGCTGGCTGCCTTCGTGGCTGCCTCCGGGTCGTCTGGGACACTGGCCGCCGGCGAACGGCTCAAGGCTGATCACGGTGCCCGGATCGCTGCTGTCGAGGCCGTCGAGTGCCCCACGATGCTCTACAACGGCTACGGCGAGCACAACATCCAGGGCATTGGCGACAAGCACATTCCGCTCATCCACAACGTCACCAACACCGATGTGGTGGTAGGCGTCTCGGACCGGGCATGCGACGAACTGGGTGTGGCCTTCACCACCGACGAGGGGCGGGCCCGTCTGTCGGCCGCCGGTGTAGACGACGCCGTGCTGGACACCCTCGACCACTTCGGCCTGTCCAGCATCTGCAACGTCATTGCGGCCATCAAGGTGTCGCGGGAACTCGACCTAGGCCCCGACGATGCCCTGATCACCCTGGCCACCGACGGAAGCGAGCTGTATGGCAGCGAGCGGGAATCGATGATGGCCGGCCGCTACGCCACCGGATTTTCCGACGCCGACGCCGACGCGGCGATCACCTCCCACCTCCTGGAGGCTGACACCGAACACGTCGAGGTCCTTACCGAACTGGGGCGCAACCGCATCTTCAACCTGGCCTATTACACCTGGGTAGAGCAGCAAGGCATCGAGTTCGCCGACTTCGAGGTGCGACGTAGCCAAGACTTCTGGCGCCATGTCCAGACCTTCGCCCCGAGTTGGGACGCCATGATCGAAGAGTTCAACGGCCGGACCGGCGTGCTAGCCAGCTGAGGCCGGACGGGTGACCACGCCAACCAGCGCCTCTAGCCCGGGCCGCCCTCCGGGCTGGCTCGGAGCCCCACCAGGGGCGACCTGGCCTGGCCCGGGAGCCCGCCTCGGCGGCGACTCCAACCCGTTCGTAGCCTTTCGGACGCTGCTCTGGTCGCACCACCGGGCCCTAGCCACCGGATGGACCGACGCCCGGTTCGTGGACGTGGTCCGACGCCTCGACGACGCGGTGGCAGAGGTGGACGGCCACGGCTTCCGGACCACCCCCCTGGTGAACCAGACCGCCCTCGCCGACGCCATGGGCCAGAGCGGTGGCATCTGGGCCAAGGATGAGACCGGCAATGTGTCTGGCAGCCACAAGGCCCGCCACCTGTTCGGCCTAGCCCTCCACCTGGCGGTCGACGAGGTTCCCACCGACACGACGCTGGCCATCTCGTCGTGTGGCAACGCTGCGCTAGCCGCTGCAGTGGTAGCCAGAGCCACTGGACGCCCATTGGCGGTGCACGTGCCCACGTGGGCTGACGGAATGATCTTGGATCGCCTCGACGACCTCGGGGCCGACATCCGTGTCTGCGAGCGGCGCGACGGCGAAGCCGGAGATCCATGCATCCTCCGCTTCCGCGAACTGTTGGCCACCGGGGCCGTGCCGTTCACCTGCCAGGGGATCGAAGCACCGTGGACCATCGACGGCGGCCGCACACTGGGCTTCGAGTTGGCCGCCGAACTCACAAACCATGACCGCTCCCCCACTCGGCTCCTCATCCAGGTGGGTGGCGCCGCTCTAGCTACCAGCACCGTTTGCGCGCTGAACGACGCCGTGGAACTTGGCGGCCCATCAATTCTGCCGGGTGGCCGACCGCCACTGGTCGCAGTCCAAACCGAGGGATGCGCGCCGCTGGCTCGGGCCTTCAACCTCGTAGCCGCATCGGACGACACCGAGGCAGCCATCGCCGAACCGGATGGCAGGTACATGTGGCCCTGGGAAGATCCGGGATCGGCGGCCACCGGCATCCTCGACGACGTGACCTACGACTGGCGGCCGGTGGTCCACGACATGCTGCTCGGCCCGACGCCTGGTGGCCCGGTGGTAGCTCCTGAAGTCGACGTGATCGCGGCGCACCGTCTGGTCCGAGCCCACACCTCGGTGTCTGCCGAAGCGACCGGGACGGCAGGGCTGGCTGGCCTACTGGCCGCCCGGCGGGACGGTTGCGTCGACGCCGGTGAGGAGGTCGTAGTCCTCCTCACCGGAGTGGAGCGAGCCTGACCTGCACTATCGGGTCCAGCCTCGGGCCCGAGACGGCAAAAGGTTCCCCAGCGTTCTGCGCGGCGGCAGGCGATCCCCCGGGCCACAGCGATGCAGCTCCGCCCGGCCACGACACCCTCGACCCACTGCGGGCTCAGCGACCCACCGTCAACTGCAGGCTGACCCTGGTGGCACCGTTGGCCACTGCAGCCCGGACCACGGCGTCCACGGCGTCCAGCACGTCAGCCGTCCCACCCTCGACGGAGGTTCCGAAGGGGCCGACATCCACGACCAGACCGGCTGCCTCCGCCACCGCAACAGCCGCGCTGACGTGCGGGCCCGGGTCGCCCTCCACGAAGGGCTCGATGGTGAACTCGGCGACTGTCGACATCGACTCATCATGGCGCATGGTCGCCCTGTTGTCAGTCGAGTGGACCGTCAGTCCCAGAGGCGGGTCGCCCTCCGGGCGAGATCCCGATGGGCCTCGAGAAGGTCGACACCACCGACGAGGCCGTCGGTCACCACAAGATGACCTCCGACCAACAGGTGGCGTACCCGTCGATCGGGGCCGAGTACTAGACCAGCCAACGGATCGGCCATATCGCCCAGGTCGTCACCGGGCCAAACCGCAAGATCTGCCCGCATCCCGTTCTCCAGGCGACCGGCGTCGGACATGCCAAGACACTCGGCCCCGCCGGCCGTGGCAATCTCCACCACCTCGGCGGGCATCAGAGCATCGGGCCGCAATTCACGCAGTCGGGCCGTGTAGAGCGCCTGGCGCAACTCGGGGAAAAGGCCTCCAACCTCGTTGGACGCCACACCGTCCACCCCCAGACCCACCGGGCACCCGGCCGCTCGCAGGTCCGTGACTCTGCACAGGCCTGCGGCCAGGCGCGCATTGGACGATGGACAGTGGGCGATGCCTGTGCCGGCCGCGCCCAGGCGGACCATCTCGGCATCGTCGATGTGGATCCCATGGGCCAACCAGACGTCGTCGCCCACCCAACCCCACTCGTCGAGCATCTCCACTGGCCGACGGCCGAACCGTTCGACGCAGTGGTGTTGTTCATCAACCGTCTCGCACAGGTGGGTGTGCAGACGCAGGCCGTGCCTCCGGGCCAACTCGGCGGACTCCACCATGAGTTCGGTGGTCACCGAGAAGGGGCTGCACGGTGCGACGGTCACCTGCACCATGTCGCCGTCGTGGTGGCGGGCGATCACCGACTCCGTGGAGGTCAGGATGTCGTCTCGGTCCTCCACCACGTGGTCCGGTGGCAGGCCACCCTGGCTCTCCCCGAGGTCCATGGACCCACGTGACAGGTGGAGGCGGATTCCTACTGTCTGGGCCGCGTCCACAATGGCGTCGAACACCGTGTCGTCGCCGCCGGGCACTAGGTAGTGGTGGTCCGAGGCAGTGGTGCAACCCGTGGCCGCCAGTTCGGCTAGTCCGACTAGTGCGGCGGCTCGCACGTCCTCGACCGACAACCGGCCCCATACCGGATAGAGCTCCACCAACCACTGGAACAGGTCACAGCCGGTGGCCCGACCCCGGGTGATCCACTGGTAGAGATGGTGATGGGTGTTGATGAGACCTGCCGTGACCACATCACCGTCGCACCGCACCACCACGTCGCCCGGTTCCGGGGGCACCGTGCCCACTGCCACGATCCGACCATCGACGACTGCCACGTCGCCGGGATGGCGTGCCCCACGGAGAACGATCCGGTCCAGAGTGTGCAGCGCGCTCACGGCGTCCAGTCGGCGAACGTGTCGATCATCAACCGGACGTCAGGACCCAGCGGGTAAAGGATCGGACAGGTGCACCCGTCGGCCATGTACTGGGCCACCTTCTCCTGGACCTCGTCGGCCGTGCCCGCCGCGCAGATCATCTGCACTACGTCGTCGGGCACCAGCCGGGAGGCCTCCACCACCTGCTCATGGGTAGCCGGCCAGGTCAGGACCCGCCCGATCTCCTCGAGTAGTGATTCGGGCACGCCCGAAGCCTTCATGATGTGGGGCTGCTGACCCAGGTACTGGGTGACCATCAGGCGTGCACTATCTAGGGCCGCGGCCCGAGTCTCGGCCACCGAGCAGACCACCAGCTGTGGTCGGTCCAGGTCATCCACTGACCGGCCCGCCCGTGCTGCACCGTCGGCCAAGCGGTCCATGGCCCGACGGTTGTACTCAGGCGACACCAGGTAGTTCAACACCACGCCGTCGGCGATCTCGCCGGTCAACTCCAGCATCCGGTCACCGGTGGCACCGATGTAGATGGGTACATCCTTGGGGCGACGCTCCTGGTACACATAGTCCAGTTCCACGCCATCGAGCTGCACGAACTCTCCGTCGTAGGTGACCGTCTCGTCAGCGAGCAGGGCCCGGCAGGCCTCGACGATCTCCCGCATGGCCTTCAGAGGTCGGCGTCGCTGCACGCCCACCTTGGAGGCCAACGGCTCCCACCAGGCACCGATGCCCAGGATCACCCGCCCGGGAGCCAGGTCGTCCAACGTCGAGAAGGTCGACGCCAGACGGGCCGGGTTGCGGGTCCAGCAGTCAACTACCCCCGAACCGATCTTGAGGGTGTCCGTGCAGGTGGCGAACGCCGCCATGGGCACCACCGCATCGCGTACCAGACGGGAATCAGCCTGCCAGACGGCCTCGAAGCCACGTTGTTCGGCATAGGTGGCGTACTCCATCGCTTCACCGATGGAGTGGGCGTCCTGGAGGTATATGGCCAGTCGAGTCATAGTCGCTTCCTCTCTCGAAACTCAGATCTCGTCCAGGCGCTGGTGTAACTGGGCCGCCTGTTCGGCAGCCCGGGCCCGGATCTCTTCGGCGTCCACACGCGTGGCTCGACCGTCGGCCAGCACCACTTCGCCATCGACCTCCACGGTGCGGGGGGTGATCCCGGTGGTGAAGGCGAGTCGCCACGGGTCCATAGGTGCCTCAACAGGAGCGACCGGATCCCAGGTCACCCGGTCATGGTGGGCTTCCGGGAAGAGGTCCCACCCGGCCGCCAGCCAACCCCAGGCGTCCTCGGGCGAAGCGGTCACGTCATCCTCACGATGCCTGACGTAGGCGAGGCGAAACTCGTCGAGCATGTCGGCACCGATGCCGTCGGTACCCAGGGCCACTGAGTTGGTGAACCGGGCCGGGCGGGCATAGCCCACCGAGTTGTTCATGTTGGACCGGGGGTTGTGCACGACGGTGCCGGCCAGCCCATGGTCGTCGTCGAGGTGCACACCGTGGATGAGCAGCCAGTCGTCGGTGGCCAGCGGACGCAGCCGATCGGCCGCCTCGACATCAGCCTTCCCCTCGGCCACGTGCACGTGGACCCCCACGTTCAGGTCGGCGGCTAAGCCAGCCGCCGCTTCGAGGCTCTCGTCGGTGCAGGTAAAGGCAGCGTGCACGCCGACCATGCCCCGGCCCCCGGCACGCAGGAACCGCTCGTTTTCGGCCAGCCCCCGTCGGGCACCGTCAGGGCCATGACGGTCGGTGATCCCGTAGGCGCACGAGACCCGTATGCCTACGGTGGCGCACGCCTCGGCGATGACGTCCAGCGACCCCTCGATGGCCTCTGGCGACTCATGGTGGTCGATGATCGCCGTGCAACCACGCTCAAGAGCCTCCAAGGCCCCCAACATGGCTGACCACCGGATGGTTTCCAGATCCAGTGCCCGATCCAGCCGCCACCAGACCAGCTCCAGTATGTCGGTGAAGCCCGACGGCGTACGCGGTGGTGCCGGCATCCCGCGCGCCAGCGCCGAGTACAGGTGGTGGTGGGCACAGACCAGGCCCGGCGTGGTTGGACCGATGACGTCATCCATCGGGGTTAGCGCCCGTCCCAGTCGGCCCAGTGTTCCTGCTGGTCGGGGGCAGCCATGGGTAGGGAGTGCCGCCACTGGCCGTCGTAGGCGTGCAGGGCGGCGGCCACCGCCCCGGCGGTGGGCACAAGGCCGATCTCCCCCACCCCTTTGATCCCGTAGGGCGAACCGGGCTGTGGCGATTCGACTAGGCGTACCTCGACGTCGGGCATGTCCTTGGGTCGGATGATCCCGAGTTTCCGGAGGGTGTCGTTCCTGGGACGGGCGTTCTCGTCAGCCGGGAAACCTTCGGTGAGGGCGTAGCCCAGCCCCATGTGCACCGAGCCCTCTATCTGGCCCTCGCAGAGCATCGGATTCACGGCCCGACCCACGTCGTGGACCGCTACCACTCGGTTTACATCGCCGGTGTCCGGCTCCAGGACGACCAGTTGAGCGGCGTAGCCGAAGGTCGAGTGGATGATCGGATGCTCCACTTCGTCGCTGAGGGAGTTCGTCCAGTCGACCCGGTACTCGCCCTCGTAGTCGATGCCAAGTCGACAGCCGTCGGCCACCGCGTTGCGGCAGGCGTCGGCCACCGAACCGGCACCCATGAGGGTGCCCCGGCTCCCCGTGGTCTGGCCGGCACCCAACTCGCGGGTGGTGTCCACGATCACGTCGACCAAGTCGGGATCGACGCCCAGTTCCTCAACGGCCACCTGCAGCGCCACGGTGTGAACACCCTGGCCCATCTCGGTCCAGCAGTGCCGCACCTCGACTCGGCCGTCGGCACGAAAGTGCACCACGGCCCGAGCTACCTCCTTGAATCCGTTTCCCAGGCCCGAGTTCTTCAGGCCGAGACCAACCCCGATGGGCAGTCCGGCAGCCATCGCTTCGTCGTAGGCCTCCTTCACCTCGTCGAGGCAGGCCCGGGCGCCCAGACAGCCGTCATCCATGACCTGTCCCGGGCCCCACACCGCACCCGGAGAGATGACGTTTCGGCTGCGGATCTCCCAACCCGATATACCAACCCGCTCGGCGAGCCGGTCCATCACGCCCTCCATGGCGAACTGGGCCTGGTTGGCCCCGAAGCCTCGAAACGCACCGCAGATGGGACTGTTGGTGCGGACCGCGGTGGCCTTCACGTCGATGCTCGGCACTACATACGGGCCGCTGGCATGGCCGGCAGCCCGCTCCAGGACCTTCATGCCCACCGAGGCGTAGGGCCCTGAGTCACCGATCATCCGGATCCTCAGGCCGGTGAGCCGGCCCTCGTCGTCGCAACCGGCCCGGTAAGCCATGCGGATGGGGTGTCGCTTGGGGTGCATGAGGAGAGACTCCTCGCGCGACAGCGTGCACTTGACGGGTCGGCCGGTCACCCATGCGGCCAGCGCGGCATGGGCCTGATTCGACATGTCCTCCTTGCCACCAAAGGCTCCGCCGTTGGAAACCAATTCGACGGTGACCCTCGGTGCGTCGACGTCCAGCACCGCGGCGATCTGGTTCCGGTCGTCCCACACGCCCTGACCACCCGAATAGACATGCAGCCCGGGCGAACCGTCGTCGGCAACGACCGGTACGGCCAACGTCGACTCGGGCTCCACAAAGGCGTGTTCGATGCGCTGGGTCTGGAAGACCTCCTCGACAACGTGGGTCGACGCGGCCAGTGCGCCCTCGGCGTCGCCACGGGCGTAGGTCGACACCGACAACACGTTGCCGTCCAACTCCCAGACGGCGTCCTCGTCGGCGACCACAGCCACCACCGGATCGCTGTAGACGGTCAGCGGCACGTACTCAAGTTCCACCAGGGCAGCGGCCCGGCGGGCCGTCTCCCGGTCATCGGCCACCACCACGGCCAGTACGTCGCCCAGATACGAGGTGCGACCTCCTTCGGGGATCATCACTGGCCAGTCGGTGTGGATGATTCCCACCCGACGAGCCCCAGGGATGTCTGCCGCCGTCAGCACCCGGTGGACTCCGTCGACCGCCTCGGCCGCCGCGGTGTCGATCCGGACCACGTCGGCCCGGGCGTGGTCGGCCAGCCGCAGTGCTGCGTGAAGGAGCCCGTCAGGAAACAGGTCGTCGACGTAGTCGCGGTCGCCGAGGGCCAGTTGGTGGGCCTCCACCTTGGTCACGTTGGTGCCGATCCCGCCCTGGGGCAGCGCCACCGCCACTTCGCCGGCGGCTAGGGCCTCGACAGCGTCGAGGATCTTGACGTAGCCGGTGCACCGGCACAGGTGGGCTCCCATGTGGCGGGCCACGTCGTCCCGGTCAAGCACCTTGCGCTGGTCAGCCGCCTTATCCAGCAGCGCCTTGGTTCGCATGAGGATGCCTGGGATGCAGAAACCGCACTGCAGTGCGCCGCGGGCGGCGAATGCCTCGGCATACCGGATCCGCTCGTCTCCGGAGAGACCTTCCATCGTGGTGACCAGGGACCCTTCGGCCTTTTCCATCGAGATCTGGCAGGCCACCCGGGCCTTGCCGTCCAACAGCACAGTGCAGCTACCACACTGGCCCGAAGGCGAACAGCCGTCCTTGGGCGACGTCACGCCCAGTTCGTCGCGCAGGGCGGCCAGCAGGTGTGGGTGGCCGGCCGAGGCCTCGATCGGGCCGCCGTTCAGCTCGAAGGTCGTCATGTCCCGGTCCGGTCGTCCCGTTCCCCGAGGTCGGCTAGGGCGGCCTGCACCTCGGGGGGTACCTCCGGTCCTCGTTGGCCGGTGATCCGGCCGTAGACCTCGGGGCGGCGGTACCGGTCGAAGTCGAAGAGGGTCTCCTTGTACCTGGCGCACAGATCCAGATCGGCGGTGGCCACCACCAACTCGTCACCCACGGTGGCCGTCACGGCCTGGACCTCTCCCGAAGGGGCGATGATGGCGCTCTCACCCAGCAGGTCACAGCCCTCCTCGGC
>PAXM01000048.1 GCA_002714485.1 Acidimicrobiaceae bacterium | reverse complement strand
ATGTCGGGGGTTCGTCCTCCGCAGAGGTCGAGAGGGAAGGCCGACACGAGGCGGGGGTTTCATCGGGCCTACTGGCGGTCCGATGGCCCCGAGTCGGTGTGGGTCGACTTCCTAGGCGTGTCTGACGGGCTCGGCACCATCCAGATCGGCAAACTCGCCGACCTGGTCATCTGGGACGGATTCGACCTCGACGTCAGCGACAGGCGACCCCGGATCTACACCGTCGTTCAGGACGGTGCAGTGGTTGCTGGACGCTTCAGCAACTCAATCCAATTTCCCTCGGCCCCGTGATCGGGAACCGGAGCGGCGAGGCCGACTCGAGAACTACAGGATCTGCGACAGGAACAGTTTGGTGCGATCCTCGGTCGGGTTCGAGAAGAACAGGTCCGTCGTATTCTGTTCGACGATCTGGCCACCCTCCATGAAGAAGAGCCGGTCGGCTACCTCCTTGGCGAAACCCATCTCATGGGTTACGACCATCATGGTCATCCCGGAGAGGGCCAATGACTTCATGACGTCCAGCACCTCCTTGATCATCTCTGGGTCGAGGGCCGAGGTTGGCTCGTCGAACAGCATGATCCGTGGCTCCATAGCCAAGGCCCTGGCGATTGCCACCCGCTGTTGCTGTCCTCCCGACAGTTGACCTGGGTACTTGTGGGCCTGTTCGGGGATGCCAACCCGTTCGAGTAGAGACATGGCCTGGGATTCGGCTTCGGCCCGCGGCTTTTTCCGCACCCAGATGGGAGCCAGAGTTACGTTGTCGAGAATGGTCAGGTGCGGGAAGAGGTTGAACTGCTGGAACACCATCCCGACTTCGGATCGCACCTTCTCGATGTTTCGCAGGTCATTGGTGAGTTCCACGTCGTCAACGACGATTCGGCCCTCCTGGTGGATCTCAAGGCGGTTGATGCATCGGATCCATGTCGACTTCCCCGAGCCCGAGGGTCCGAGCACCACGACGACCTCCTGCTCCTTGATGGTGGCCGACACCTTGTCGAGGGCCTGGAAGTCGCCATACCACTTCGATACGCCCTCGCACACGATCATGTCGCGAGCCCCGGACAGGTCCCGGGTCTGGCCACCGGTCGGTTCGGCTGCTGTTGCATCGGTCATGACATCACCTCGAAGGCCTCCGGGAGACCGCTAGCGCTCGCCCAGCCCGGTGCGCCGTTCGAGGCGCTGGCTGGCCTTGGACATTTGATAGGCGAAGATCCAGTAGATCACAGACACGAAGAGGAGGCTTTCCCTAGTGCTGCCCATGAACTCGGTCTGGCCGGGAATCACGATTCGCCCGATGTAGAGCAGGTCGAACACTCCGATGATGGCCAGCAGCGAAGTCTCCTTGAACACTCCGATGCAGTGTCCCACCAACGGCGGGATCGAAACCCGAAGCGCCTGGGGTAGGACGATGAACACTGTCTTTTGGGCAGTGGTCATTCCGACCGCCTCGGCCGCCTCGTGCTGGCCCCTAGTGACCGACTGCAGTCCACCCCGCACGTTCTCGGCAAGGTAGGCCGAAGAGAACAGGACGTAGCCAATGACCACAGCGGCGACTTCGCCTAGGTGCATTCCCCTGGGGAGGAAGAGCGGCACCATGATCGAGAAGAAGATCAGGACCGTGATCAGCGGAACGCCCCGCACAACCTCGATGAACCCTGTTGCCAACTGCCGGAAGATGGGCATGCTCGACGTGCGAGCCAGAGCCAGGGCGATTCCGAGGGGAAACGAGATTACGAGGGCTATCACCGCCACAAACAGGGTGATCGAGAAGCCACCGATGAAGAAACCCCCAGGGACCGTCACGGTTGATGGGGTGTTGATCGAGGTGATCAGCCACGACATCACGCCCAAGACGCCCAACCAACCAAAGATGTAGCGCCTCCGGGCCCGGGGTCCACCGGCGAACGTCGGTGCCGCCAGGGCGAAGACGGCCAGCAAGAGCATGTCGAGTCGCACGACCTGTCGCATGGGGGTCAAGAACGTGCAGAAGCCCGCTACCAGGACCAGCACGGCGACGATTCGGCCGGTCTCGCCGGTCGACGGGCGGGTGAGCCACGAGAGCAGAGCTGCGCCGCCGACCGCATAGGCGATGAAGATGGGCAGGTCGGTGCTGAACACGTGGCCCATGTCGAAGTCCGGGTCCCGCAGCACCAGGTAGACAAGGAAGAACGGCGCCAATAGCCACAGCACCACGAGGGCGGCTCGGATCGGATTGGCCGGTAGGCGATCCCGCATCAGGCGTCCCGCGAAGTACGCCGCCACGACGATCATCAGCATGATCGTCCACGGCAACTTGGTGGTCAACGCCACAGTGCCCGGTTCGGCCAACACCCTTGGCACCCGCTTGGCGATGTAGCTGTGGTGGCCATATGGGACCACCCACAACGAGGCCACCAGCCCAGCGAGAGTAACGACCAATACCGTCAGCGTGCTGACCGTTCGATCGGTTCCGCCTCTTCCGGCAAAGCGACGGACGGCCTCGCCGACGGCAGCCACAGCCACTGCGGCGGCTAGCCACTGGATGGTGGCCGATGCACTGAACGGAGCGAGGAGGGCGAGGAGAGCGAGGAAGGCACCGGCGCCCATGAGCTTGTGCCCGAGAGTCGCTACCGGCATCGTCGAGCCGGCTCGCCACACAGCCATCGACACGCCAGTGAGGATGAGGATGACAGCGACGCAGAACCAGATTCGGATGTATTGCTCGTCGGGATACGCCCGGGTCATGAACAACTGCAGATTGGTGGCCGTGCTGTCCCACTGCCGGATCGGATTGAAGATGAACGACAGGAGACCTCGAAAGACAGCCAGCAGGAAGATCGTGGTGGCGACCGTCAGTACGGAGTTGAACGGACTCGAGAAGAGGTTCTCCTTCATCCACTCACGTGGTGGCAGCTTTGAGATCTCGGGTGGCGCTGCTACAGGCACGTTTGCCATCGGTACATGACTCGAAATCTCCGACATCTACCGCTCCACCAGTTGCATTCGGACGTTGAACCAGTTGACAACCACCGAGATGGTCAACGAGCAACTGAGGTAGAACAGCATCCAGATGGCTACTACGGGAAGCGTCCGGCCAGTTTGGTTGAACACTGTGGTACCAACCTGGACCATGTCGCTCATCCCGACGGCGACGGCCAGCGAGGTGTTCTTGGTCAGGTTGAGGTACTGGTTGCCGGTCGGGGGGAGGATGACCCGAACGGCCTGTGGGAGCACTACGTGGCGGAGGGTCTGTCCTCGGCTCAGGCCAACCGCCTTGGCCGCCTCCGTCTGACCCTTAGGTACGGCCAGGATGCCACCTCGGACGTTTTCGCCGATGAAGGCGGACGTGTAGAACACGACGGCGAAGAACACCGAGGCAAAGCCAATCGACAGGGTCAGGCCGTTCTTCCCGTAGTTCGGGAACTTGCCCTTCTGGACGATGTCGGGAAGCATGGCGTCGAACGGGCGGGCTGCTCCGTTGACGTCGAACTTGTTGGCCATGACCTCGAACAAGTCGCGGCCGCTATTCAGGGTCCAGGCTGAAAGGCCCGACCAGCGGACGAGCAGGACGACGACGGCCAGTGAGGCCACAGCGGCAAAGGCGATCCTGAACCAGTCATCGTCAGTGAGCGACAGGTGTCCGCGGGCGCTGCGGTGGTCGGAAACGAAGCGCCGAATCCAGATGGTGGCCCCGCCGACGGCTATGACAGCGAAAACCAGTTGAGCGAAACCGTTGGGGAGCGAGTCGAGTAGGTCGGCTATGGCGCTGAAGATGGGCCCCAGCCAGAAGAAGGCAGGGTGGATGAATAGGCCGACCAGGCCGAATAGGCAGACGGTCCCAAGCGCCCACAGGATGGGAGAGGTGTTGGCTCCAGTCTCGTCTTGGATCCGTTGACGGTGGCGACGGACAAAGTGCGCGGCAGCGGCGCCGACGAGTACCACGACCGCCCACTGGTAGAAACCATCGGCTATGTGGACCCGTGGCATCGAGATGCCCTTGTTGGACACATGCAGAAAGCCATTGATGGGCCCGGTATCGAGCCCGACCCTGGGTAGTGCAGCGGTCATGACCGAGTAGTAGATGACCATCTGCACGAGCAGTGGAATGTTCCTCAGCGTTTCGACCCACCAGCGCGCGATCTGACGTACCAGCCAGTTGTCAGACAGGCGGGCCAGGCCGACAATGACTCCTAGGATCGTGGCGAAGAAAATGCCTGAAATGGACAGTCGTAGGGTGTTGACCATGGCAGCCCACAGGGCCCGCCCACCCGTGTCGGGGTGAGTATCGATTCCCTCGCTGATCTGGATGTCGACGGGGCGTTCTAGGAAGTCGAAGTCAGTGTTGATGTTCCGTGCCCGAAGGTTGTCCCCGGCCTGACTGGCCAGGAACCACATCGTTCCGAGCACCACGAACAGCAGCACAACCTGCGTAACCCACTTGAGAACGACGACGTCGCGCCACAGCGGTACTCGGTGAGACACCCGCTCTTGGGTGGTGGAGGCCGTCATGGTCGACGTGGGCTCAGATCGTGGGGCTGGGGATCAGTCAAAGACTTCTCTGGAAGGGTTCCAGAAGGTGGACAGTACCCGCATGCTCAAGTGCCATTGACGCGAATGATCCCGGGGTCTGGGAGCTGGCGCCCCCGGACCCCGGGATCATCAATAGCGTCGGTTCGCCTACTTAGCGGGCCGGTGGGGAGTAAATCAGGCCCCCGTCGAGCCATCCGGCGTTGGCGCTGCCCTCGCGGTACAGGCCGACCGGGTTCAGGTTGCGGTCATAGACCTCGCCGTAGCTACCAACCTGCCTGATCACCTGGTGGAAGGCGTCGGCGGCCAGACCCATACCGGTCTGGAGCTCACCCTCGCCTCCGCACAGGCGTGCGACCTCGGCCTCGGCCTCGGCGCACGTGGCGTCGACGTTGGCGGAGGTGACGCCGTACTCATCCATGATGATCATGGCGTACACCGTCCAGTTGACGGCATCGGCCCAGGCCGAGTCGTTCTGGCCGTATGTCGGACCGAGCGGCTCCTTGGAGATCGGAGTGGCTGGGAAGATCACCCACTCCTGATCGGCGGGCTGCTGCTTGGCCTTGCGGCCCACGAGGGCTGAACCGTCGGTGGTGGTGATGTCACACCCACCGGCGATGAAGGTCTCGTATACCTCGTCGCTCGTCTCAAAGCCGAGCAGAGTGATGTCGGCACCAGCCAATAGGGCGGCCTCGGCGATGTTCTTCTCGGTGGTGGTTCCGACGTTGGTGCACACGACGGATCCGTCGATGTCGGCAACCTGGCTCGAACCAGAGAAGCCGTCGCTGACCCGGGCCATCAACTGCTGACCGTCGTAGTAGGTGGTCGGACCGAAGTCCATGCCCACAGAACTGTCACGGCTCTGAGTCCAGGTGGTGTTCCGCATGAGAACGTCCACGTCACCGGTCTGAACGGCGGTGAAACGCTCCGAGGCCGTCAAGGCCACGAAGTTCACAGCGCCAGCATCGCCGATGACGGCCGCGGCCACTGCACGACAGAAGTCGGCATCAATGCCGGTGACCGAACCATCAGCCTGAGTTTCTGAGAAGGCCACGGCCGAGCCGCTCACTCCACAGTTCAGGGTGCCACGGGCCTGGACAGTGTCCAAAAGGCTGCCATCTGCGACAACCTCGACCTGGGCCGTAGTAGCCGGTGCAGCGGCCGTAGTAGCCGGTGCGGCGTCGTCCCCGTCGCTGTCGCTACCGCAGGCTGCGGCGACGACACCGATCGTCAGGAACAGGGCGAGAAGCTTGAGGAGCTTGCTCTTCATAGATTGAACCCCCTCCGGGTCATAGATCCCGGGGGGGCGTGATCCCGCCGCCCACGGGTGCCGCCCTTCCTGGACAGCCATGGAAGGTTATGTGTCCCTAAAGCCACCGGCAACTCGAGGGCCCAGCTTTGGGATCTTATATAACCCATCTGACCTGCAATTTCTTGGTCTCATGAGAGTCGACTCGGAATCCCTAGGCCCACTTCCCTGTACCCCTAGAGGCCTGTACTCAATGGATTCAGTATCTAATCGTCTAGTTCCACCTGGTGCAGCAGACCGGTCGTCACGCTGTACACGAAGCCCCGGATGTGGTCCCTGTAGAGCAGGAACGGGGATAGGTACAAGCGCTGCATCGACTGACGGACACTGGAATGGGGGTCGCTGAACGCCTCCAGTGCCCACGAGGGGGCAACTCCTGCGTCGCGGATCAGTTGGGTTCTGAACTCTTCCTCGACAACCTTTTCAAGGCCGCAGTCGGTGTGGTGGACCAGCACCACCTCACGGGTGTTTAGGAGCCGCTGGGACAGGCAGAGCGACCGGATGACGTCGTCGGTGATCACTCCGCCGGCGTTACGGATCACATGCGCCTCGCCGTGGCCAAGGCCCAACAACCGGGATACGTCTATTCGGGAGTCCATGCAGGCCACGACGGCCACGTGACGGATCGGCTCGACCTGAAGATCTGCGTCTGGGAAGTCCACGGCGAATTCCCGATTGGCTGTTACGAATTCGTCGGCGATGGGTCGGTGTTCAGTCATGGCTGATAGCTCGAGGCGGTTGGGTGGAAGTCAGTAAGCCGGTCCAAAGGATGCCACGATCTGCGCTCGTTAAGGGGCTGGTTCATGAGGCCTGCTCAGGTACGTCGAGAGCGCAGTCTCGCCGCTATCGCTGCACCTAGGACTCCTCCTGAGGTGGACAACACCAGATCGCCGATCGTGTCGTCGTAGGTCAGCTGCAGGCCCGTGGTTCCCATGTCCTGGATCACCCATTCCAGCGCTTCCCAGAGGACGATTGCTAGTGCCCCCATACCCGATCCCAGCAGGATCAGGGTCCATCGCTCCAGAACGGCCGGTGCCACCAGGAGCACGAGGGCCAGGACCAGGAAGATCCAGTTGGTGAAGTGCAGGGCGTCGTCGAACCATGAAACGGTGTCGAACAGGTTCACCAGGTTCCCCAGTAGGTCCAGTAGGAACGGTGTGACCAGCAACGCGTCCGCTAGGTGAGGGTAGGGGCGCGCATGGTCGCCATTGCGGCTGCGCCGTCGGCTATTGAGCCTCCAGAGGATCGGTACTACCAGCGCTGACAGGGGATAGCCCAGGCACCGTTCAGGCCAGCCCTTTCCAGCTACGCCGGGGATGTCGGGAAACACCAAGCCCACAAGCAGGCTGGCCGCGAGGGCTCCCTTGACCCCCCACATGATGCGACGTTCGTTCATTTATCGGGTTGCGCTCCTACCGACCGGAGCGACTCGCAACAGGGAGTCGAATTCCTTGCGGCTAGTTGACTTGCTTGGCCATGCCCTCCCAGTAGGGGGCGCGCAGCTTGAATTTCTGGAGCTTTCCCGTAGCTGTTCGGGCTAGTTCGTCACGAAATTCCACCGAGGTGGGGCATTTGAAGTGGGCCAGTTTCGCACGGCAGTGTTCAATGAGGGCCTGCTCGTCGGGTTGCTGGTCGTCGGCATCGGGCGCTAGGACGACCAGCGCCTTGATGGTCTCGCCCCACTTCTCGTCGGGCACGCCGATTACCGCCACTTCGGCNACCGCTGGATGAGAGAAAAGGGTGTCNTCGACTTCGATGGACGACACGTTCTCACCNCCTGAGATGATCACGTCCTTTTTGCGGTCGGTGATGCTGGCGAAGTTCTCGTCGTCAATTGTCGCGCCATCACCGGTGTGGAACCACTCGTCGGCTAGAGCCTCGGCGGTAGCTTCCGGCTGGGCCCAGTAGCTCTTGAGGACGTGGTTGGATCGNGCAAGCAACTCGCCCTCCGGCGAGGTNGTCAAACTCACGCCGAGGGCCGGGGCTCCGGCTCGGGAGAGTNGGGCCGCGCGCTCGGCTGGGGTATGTCCGTCCCATTCGGATCGGTTGCGGTTCATGGTCAGGAGTGGAGCGGTCTCGGTCAGTCCNTATATCTGNATGAACTCCCACCCCAGTTCGGTCTCGACTCGTTCGATGGTNCGGGTGGGCGGTGGGGCGCCAGCCACCACGCAACGCATACTGCCATTCCCCGGGATTTCGCCGTCCCAGTCAGCGGCCGCGTCGAGCACCGTAGAGATGACCGCNGGAGCACCACAGAGCAGGGTTACGCCGTGGTTCTGGATACGACGCAGGATCTCCGGGCCGTCGACCTTTCGTAGCACGATGTGTTTCCCACCCATTCCGGTCATGGCGTAGGGCATGCCCCAGCCATTGCAGTGGAACATGGGCAAGGTGTGTAGGTACACGTCCCGGTCGTTCACCCCGACCTGCCAGCCGAACACAGCGGCGTTCAGCCAGAGGTTCCGGTGGGTCATCTCAACGCCCTTGGGACGGGCTGTGGTGCCGCTGGTGTAGTTGATAGTGGCNGTGGCGTCTTCGTCGGGAGTCCACGGTCGGGGTTCGACCCCCTCTAGGAACAGGGCATCAGACTCCTCGCCGGCTAGGAAACGGTGGGCCACCTTCACGTCACCTAGGTCGGCCTCCAGTTCGGGGTCCATGATGAGCACTTCGGATCCCGAGTGGTCGACGATGTACTGGACCTCCTCTGCGTTCAGCCGGAAGTTGATCGGCACGCCCACTCTCCCGAAGGCACTGGTGCCGAACAGGAACACCAGCAGCCGGGCTGCGTTGTGGCTGACCATGGCCACCCGGGNTCCGNGGTCCAGGCCNATCTGGTCCAGNCCGGCGGCCATGGCCCTAGAGAGTTCGCCCACTCGNCGATAGGTGAGGTCCGGCAGNGGGGAGGCCACCTGNTCCGGNTCGTCGACGAAGGCGATCCGGTCGCCGTATACGAGTTCGGCCCGACGCAGGTGGTCTGCGATGGTCAGTGGGATCTGCATGGGGTGGGTCCTCTGGCGAATCGGCACTTCGGGCGTCGGCCCGGANNGGTGGCCAGAGGATAGGCGAGGGCGACGNGAAGCCTGTTCTCGGCACACGGTCCGCGTCGGCAGCGTCTGAAGCCCTACGATCCGACAGGTGGAACCCGATGATCAACAGGACGAGCAGTTGGCCGAGTACCGGTCCAGTATCGACAACATCGATGCGGCGCTGGTCCACCTACTGGCCGAACGCTTCAAGGTGACCCGGCGGGTAGGGGAATATAAGGCGGCGGTNGGGATGCCNCCGGCCGATCTGGAGCGAGAGGCGCTCCAGGTGCAGCGNCTACGCGACCTCGCCGAGAACGCGGGGTTNGATCCGCTGTTCAGTGAGAAGTTCTTGCGGTTCGTGATCGACGAGGTGATCCGCCACCACGANACCGCCGGNAACTAGTTCCCGGCGAGNTCCCGNTCNTTGGCTACCTCNTCGAGATCGGCGTATTCCTCGCCGGTGTCAATCCAGTTCTCGAACTCGATTACGCCGATGTCGGTGAACCGGTCGCGCAGCCATCCGTCGCCGGCATCCAGGAGGCCCAACTTCTTGCAGTTGGGGACGATCTTGGAGAACAACATCTTCTGGAACAACCGCAACTCATCGGGCATTTCGAGGCTGAATTTGACCATGTCCTTGACGGGTATGCCCATGCGTTCCCACACTTCCTGACGCATGAATCGGTCCCGCATTCNCAGNGCCGCCTCAAAGGTGAACTCCTGCCGGTCGCGCAGTTCGGCCACCGTGAGCTCCTGGTAGACCTCNTGAAGGCTGAGNACTCCGAAGGCCACGTGCCGGGCCTCGTCGGCCATCACGTAGCGCAGGAGTTTCTTGAGTAGCGGCTCCTCCGTTGTCTGGTGCATGAAGCCAAAGGCAGCCAGGGCCAGGCCCTCNACCATGATCTGCATACCCAGNTANGTCATGTCCCAGCGGCTGTCCTCGAGGATGTCGTCGAGTAGGGCGCCGAGATGGGTGTTGACCGGGTACTTGATGCCTCCAAGCTTCTGGTCGAGGTACTGGGCNAACACCTCCACATGNCGGGCCTCATCGACTACCTGAGTGGCNGCGTAGTACTTGGCGTCGATCCACGGGACGGTTTCGACGATCTTGGCCGTGCATAGCAGGGCTCCCTGCTCGCCGTGCATGAACTGGCTGAGGCTCCAGTTCATGGACTCCACTCCNACCTCGAGCCATTCGTCCTCGTTNAGTTTGTAGAGCGGTGAATCGGGGTTGTCGGCGAAGTAGGCCACCTCGGCGGGGTCGGCCGGAGTGAGCACGGCGTACGGGTCCACGTCGATCGACCAGTCCAGATCGGTCTGCCCGTTCCACTGCGAGGTTTTGGCCTTNTCGTAGAGCTTGTCGAGGGCGGCCCGCTCTCCCTTGTCGTAGCCCCATGTGAAGATGGCGTCAGCGTTGTCTTCGACCACGCTGATCAGCGAATTGACGTCGTCGTTACTGCGGGAGAAATCGGCGATCCGGTCTGGGTCGTTGGCGTACGACCGGAAGTCGAATGCCGCATCGGTCACGTGTTCGGCGGGAAGGGGCTCGGTGGTCGTCATGGATCTGGTGCTCCTGGTCGGTTCAGCTGGCTTGAATGGGCTCGTCGATGACCTCGACGCCCTCGAGGGCATCCGGGTCGAAGGAGGTCGGGGCTTGCGAGTCGTCCACCCGGCCTTCAAGGTTGAGGGCCTCGGCGGTGTTCTCCCAGTCCTCGAATTGGATGATGTTCATCTCCTGGAAGCGCTCTCGGAGCCAGCCGTCTCGGTGGTCCAGTAGGCCCAGTTTCTTGCAGTTGGGCACGATCTTGGAGAAAAGGATGTGCTGGAAGCGTTGCTGAGCCTCCCTGTCGGGCAGTGCCGCCACGATGTCCGCGTTGTCGATCCCGAAGTGGGGCCATAGCTCCGCGTTGAGGGTTCGCCGTCGCATCTGATCGCACGCCTCGTAGGCGAACTCCTGACGAAGACGGAAGTCGTCGGCAGGGAGGTCGTCATAGATCTCCCGAAGCGAGAGGATCCCGAAGGCCACGTGCCGGGCTTCGTCGGCCATCACATAGCGGAGCATCTGCTTGAGCAGAGGTTCCTGGGTGGTTCCGAGCATCATGCCGAAGGCGGCCAGCGCCAGCCCCTCGATGACTACCTGCATCCCCAGGTAGACGAGGTCCCACCGCTCGTCGGTGAGAACCGCGTCGAGTAGAGACTTGAGGTTTTCGTTGATGGGGTAGGTGGTGGGCATCTTCTCGTCGAGGTACCGAGCGAACGCCTCGACGTGGCGGGCTTCGTCGACCACCTGGGTGGAGCCGTAGTACTTGGCCTCGATCCAAGGCACGGCCTCGACCAGGCGGGCGGTGCACAGCAGGGCCCCCTGTTCGCCNTGCAGGAACTGACTGAGNGAGGCGCATTGCGAGTGGANNGCGAAGTCNACCCACTGGTCGTCGTTCCAGGAAGCCACGGGCGAACCCTTCACGTCCAGCAGGCTGCGGGCTGGGAAGCCGGCCGGTACNCCGGTGGCCTCGGCTTGGAGTCGGATCATGCGTTCCGGGTCGACGTCGGTCGACCAGTCCAGGTCGTCGCTGACGTTCCACTGAGATCTCTTGGCCTTCTCGTAGAGGCGATTAAGGCCATCGCGGCCACGCCCGTAGTCCCAGGTGAATTGGGTGTCGAANTCGGCCCGGACGCTGTCGATGAGCTGGTCGAANGCGGTCCCGCCGNNCTCGACCGGCGATTCCGTGACTGGGGGNTCGGTAATCGTCATCNCTGTTCTCCGGAAGGGGTCGTATCGGGCATCGAGGCTGGCGGGAGGGCCAGGCCGTCCAGCACGCGGCCGATGACCACGTGCCAATGGTCGGGGTCGGGTAGGTCGAGGCCCATGGAGCGGGTCAGGAGCATGCCGAAGCCGATGGCGTGGGCAAGGCGGACNACNGCCTGNTGGTCGAGGTCGGGGTCCAGCAGGCCGTCGCTNGTGCCCTCGTCAACGANTTTNCCGAGCCGTCTNCCCTCGTCGGCTACTCGCTCGCGNANGCGGGCAGCNAATTCGGGGTCGCGGCGGGCGGCNACCACNGCCTCCAGGAACAGCCCGTGGCCCCCGTCGAGGTCGTCCAGTAGGTGGTCTCCCAGCGTGGACAGCACTTTGGTTGCNGGGAGGCGNCCGATNGACTCANTCGCACCGTTGAGGACGTTGTCCAACGAGTCGGGGACGTGGTGGTCGACAGCTTCAAGNAGNAGTTCGGCCTTGCCGCCGAACCGGTTGTAGATGGCGCCTGTNGTAACGCCNGCACGGCGGGCGATNTCGGCTACGCCGGCCCTCTCGTAGCCCTTNTCAGCGAANACCTCGGCCGCTGCNTGCAGGAGCCGGTCGGTCAGTTCGTTCGAGTGGTTCGCTCCAGTCACGCTCGGATAATAACCGTTATTGTGTCGGGGTCAAGGAGGGTCCGGAATCGAGTGCCACCTAGGGTCGTCTCGATGGCCTCGCAGGAGGCCACATGGGTATCAGGAGGCTTTGGGGTGACCGATCGGGTCCGGCTGGAGGTCGACGGGGTGATCGCCACCATCACCAACGACAACGTCGACAAGCACAATGCCTTCGATGACGAGATGGACGTCCGCCTGTTCGAGATTCTGGACGAACTNCGNAATCGCCCCGAGGTGNGGGCTGTGGTATGGCGTGGCGAGGGNCCTTCGTGGTCTTCGGGTCGCGATGTCTCCGCCATTGGTGTCAACCGCACNGAACTCTCCCACCACGAACTCATGGTTCGGGGTCACCGGGGTATNCANCAACTCTGGGAAATTGATGCTCCTGTGATCGTGGCCGTCCAGGGGTGGGCTATCGGGGGATCGTTTCAGCGGGCACTGCTCTGCGACATCCGGATTGCGGCTACCGACGCCCGCTTCATGCTCCCCGAACTTTCTCATGGCGTAATTCCCGATACCGGAGGCATGGGAGTGCTGTACGAGATGTGTGGCCACGGACTGGTGTCGGACATGGTCCTCACCGGGCGGCGCCTGACAGCCGACGAAGCTCTGCACTATGGGATCGTCTCGCGGGTGGTCAANGTCGATGATCTAGACGCCACCGCTTACGAGATGGCAGAGCGGATTGTTGACGCGCCCGCTGCGGCAGTGAAGATGGCCCGGCGGGTTATCAGCCAACTGGCTCGACCGGCTCAGCGGGCCTCCATGGAGGACGAACTGATCTACCAGACGTTCCTCAACCGCAGTGACGACTTCGCTGAGTTCCGTGCAGCCCGGGCCGAGGATCGCTCGCCCCGGTATCGGGGAAGTTGAGGGTGGACTCTCCGGGTCCGACGGGCTTCCCCCCTCCACCGCCTCTCGGAGCCTCTGCTCTTCCAAAGGGGACTTTCGACGGGGANTCAGTGATGGTGACNGGCGGTGGTACGGGCNTGGGCCTCGCTATCGCGCTTGAGTTCGCCCGACTCGGGGCGTCGNTGGTGCTGGCCAGCCGCAGCGCTGAGCACNTANCTGCNGGCGCCGAAGCGGTACAGGCGNCNGGCGCTCNAGTAGCCACCGTCGGATGCGATNTCCGGGANCCGGAGGCCATCGCTTCGGCNTTCGATGCTGCCAGTGAGGCCTTCGGCATGCCCGCCGTACTNGTCAACAACGCGGCGGCCAACTTCCCTTCNCCGGCCGAAGATCTTTCNCCCAACGCCTGGCGGACGGTGGTNGACATAACGCTNAANGGCACCTTCCTCTGNAGCCGCGAGTTCGNTCGNCGCCACCTTTCTGCCGGCACGCCCGCCTCGATCCTCAATGTCGCCGCGTCATACGCGTGGACCGGCGGTCCCGGCTTTGCCCATTCGGCTGCCGCTAAGGCTGGGGTGGTCAACCTGGTCGATACCTTGGCTGTCGAGTGGGGCCCGGCGGGGATCCGGGTCAACGGCCTGGTCCCCGGCCTCATGCCCCATGACGACATGGCCGCTGACATCCGAGCCAGCCTGGATCGGACCCCTAACCTCGGCGCCCGTCAGCCGGCCCTCCGGGTGGGGGTGCCGCGTGAACTGGGCTGGGCGGCCACCTTCCTGGCCTCGCCCTACGCCCGGTTCGTGTCCGGCCACACGATGGTCGTCGATGGTGCCAACTGGCAGCGCCGCACCCTGACCAGCCCACCAGTCGTGCCGGTCCGCGAGCAGATGGGTCGTGGACCTTTCAATCCAGAGGGTTAACCCGATTCGGGAACTAGTTTTCGGCAACATGCACTTCGGAGCCTGCTTCTTCCCAACCACCTACGCCATCAGCCCCGTGGAGTTGGGCACAGCCCTCGAGGAACGGGCCTTCGAATCGGTCTGGTTGGCCGAGCACAGCCATATCCCGGCTTCTCGGAAGTCACCGTGGCCTGGTGGCGCCGACCTCCCGCAGATGTACTACGACACCCTTGATCCGTTCGTGACCCTCGGGGCGATGGCTTCGGCCACCACCACCCTGAAACTCGGAACTGGCATTGCTTTGGTGGTTCAGCGTGACCCGATCCACACTGCCAAGGAGGTAGCCAGTCTGGACGTGTTGTCCGGGGGTCGCGTGCTGTTCGGGGTGGGAGCCGGCTGGAACCTCGAGGAGATGGCCGACCACGGCACCGACCCCGAGCGTCGGTTTGGGCTGATGCGCGAACGCGTGGAGGCCATGAAGGCCTTGTGGACCAACGACATTGCCGAGTACCACGGCATCCAGGTCGACTTCGACGCCACCCATCAGAACCCCAAGCCGGTCCAGCGGCCCCATCCGCCGATCCACGTCGGTGGGATAGCGCCCGGCGGACTGCGCCGGGCCGTGGCCTACGGAAATGGTTGGATCCCCATCGGGGGGCGGACCCCGGTGGAAGGGGCGCATCTCTCGCTACTGCGGGCCGAGGCGTGTGCCGAGGCGGGGCGCGATCCGGGTGACGTTGAAATCTCAATTTACAACGCACCGGCCGATGCCGGGGTACTGAACGACCTGGCGGAACACGGCATCGAGCGGGCGGTTTTCAACCTTCCGTCGGCGCCAAGTGACGAGGTGCTGCCACTGATGGACCGATATGCGGAGTTAGTGGCAGGGCTGTAACCCCCAGTGCCTGACCCCTGGTCCGTGTGCGGTCAGGGAACCGGCAGGGTGTCGGCGAGGTCGGTGCTCAGTGCGGCCCGCTGCTCGTCAGTCAGGGCCACGCCGAGTCGGAGGGTCGGGAAGTCACTGCCCAGCCGGACCGGGCCCTCGTCCAGAGAGCCCACATCCAGCGTGAACACCAGGTACTGGACGGCAGATAGACGTCCCCGGCCGACCTGCGTGGGGTCGAATTCGGCGTAGGTGCGGGTCCCGTCGGCCGTCTCGACGTATAGGCACTCCTGGAGACCCACCCAGGCCTCCAGCAGGGGCCTGCGTNGGGCTTCGTCCTCGATCTCAATCAACAGGGCGCAACCCAACTGGCCGGGGCCACCGAGCATGGCGTTGTAGGTGTCCAACTCCTCGCGGATGCTGGACTCCCGCACTATCCGCTCGGCCCGCATGATCTCCTGGACCTGGTAGCGCATCGTGTCNTGGTTTTCGAACAGGAACGTCAGGTGTTCGCCCATNTGGATTCGCCGGGACGCTTTGATGGCCATNACCTCGGANCGCATGGCNTCTCGCTNGTCGGCGTAGGTCTGCCAGTCGAGGATCTCGTCACGCCGGAGATGGTGGGGCGCCGGTGCGGTGGATTCAGTCATTCGGGAGGCTCGGATACTTCATGTCCTGATGGGGCCACGGGGGTGGGGAAACCATCGGGCTCGTAGGCNCGGGCCAAGATCGTCATCGGATGCATGGGTCGGCGCTCGGCGTGCTGGCCAAACTGCANAGCGGCCAGCGGGCAGTCCGTGGCCCACACCTCGGCAGGATCTCCCCCGGCGGTGGGNGACGCCATCTCGACGAACGCCTTACGGCCAATCCGCACTGACGCCTCAAACCCTTCCACCTTCATGGCGTGCGTGCCGTCGTGCCCGCAGCACTCCATGGTTGTCGACGGCCGCACTCCGGGGATCTTGCGCAGCAGGTCCCGTCCTTTGAACCCGACGGCNTGGGTCCTGAGGTGACACGGGGCGTGGTAGGCGACGGTNNCGGGCGTGGAGGCGAAGTTGTCGTCGAAACGCTCCTCGTCGCGGATCGACCANAGGTACTCCGAAGGGTCGCACACNGCCTCGGCTAGNCGTTCAGCCCGCTTGCGATCCTCAGGCGCCACCAACTCGGGATATTCGCGACGAAGCATCATCGAACACGTCGGGTTGATCGCTAGGACCTTCTTGCCGGCGGTCACATGGGGCTCCAGCCGGTCGAGGTTCGTGGAGGCTCGTTCTCGCAGGGTGTCCAGGTCACCTGACTCCCATGCCGGCATCCCGCAACAGGCCAAGTCCGTCTCACAGGTGATGTCCACGCCGTTGCGCTCTAGGACGGCCACCGTGTCGCGTCCCACCTCTGGTTCGTTGTGCTCCACGTAGCAGGTCGGGAAGAGCACGGCCTCGCCGGTCGCGGGGTCGTCGGGNACCAGCCCCCGGCGGCGAGCCCANGAGGTGAACGTCGTNCGGGAGAACTTGGGCAGGTCCTTGTCGCGGTGCACGCCGAGCACCTTTTCCAAGAAGATNCGGTGGATTCGACTGCGGGAATTGGCCACGTTGGCCAGGCCGCCTGACGCCCGGGCAAGGGCTGCNGTTCGGTCGGGGNCGCCGAGGATGCGCTCCCTCCGTCCGAGGCCGCCGGCTCGGGCCCGCTGGGCCTTGTAGCGATGAACGAGCTTCGGGAAGTCCAACTGGAACTCNTGCTCATCGCGCACCGTGTATGGGCACTGCACCTCGCAGAGTTTGCACTGGAAGCACTCGTCCATGACCTGAGCCGTTTCGGCTTCGGTGATGGAGCGGACGTCGCCATCGTGTCGGTCGTCCAGAAATGAGAACAACGACGGGAAGGAGTCGCAGTACTTGAAGCACATCCGGCACCCATGGCAGATCTCGAACGTCCGGTCGATCTCGTCCTGGAGGGCGTTTTCGTCCCAGTAGATGGGATCGGACGGGTCGTAGGTGAGTCCCGGAGTGGGCGAGTAGGGGATGTGGTCGGCCACGGAGTGCCCTTTCCTAGAAGAGAAGGAGGGTGTCTCAGGCGCGACCCACGGGCCGACCCCGCAGGGAACGGCCGGNGCGGTTCACGAACTGTTCTCGTGGGAGAACAGGTGCTCCTAGGGGAAGGGCCGACTCAGCTGACCCCGTCGAGCAGCGACTGGAAGCGACCGGCGTGGGCCTTCTCAGCCTTGGCAAGGGTCTCGAACCAGTCGGCGATGTCACCGTGGCCCTNCTCGCGGGCGGTCTTGGCCATGCCGGGGTACATCTCGGTGTACTCGTGGGTCTCGCCGGCCACTGCGGCAGCCAGGTTTTCCAGCGTGTCGCCGATTGGAAGNCCGGTGGCCGGATCTCCGACGGCCTTGATGTAGTCGAGATGNCCGTGGGCGTGCCCTGTCTCACCCTCAGCGGTGTCGCGGAAGTTTCCGGCGATGTCGGGGTAGCCCTCGACGTCGGCCACCTTGGCGAAGTAGAGGTAGCGGCGGTTGGCCTGGGACTCGCCCGCGAAGGCGGCTTTCAGGTTTTCGAGCGTCTGGCTGCCGTCGAGGCTCACGATGGGACTCCTGATTCTCTGGGTTGCTGGGTGGGTCGGTTCCCGTGGGGAACACGTGCCGACAATCTAGACCCGTTGCCCCAGTAATCGGCAGACCCGTTGTTCCGGCAATCGGCTCTCTGGCTGACGCCCATAGTCATTGGGGCTATTAGGCGTGCTCGCCATAGCGCGCGACGTCGGGGCCAACGTGGGCAGTGAACAGGTCCAGCACTTCGCCTGGTTCGGCGTGGCGGCCTGTTTCGGTCTTGGAGTAGATGATCGTGTCGTCAACGACCACGTCAAAAACCCCATTGGCCCCGGTCACAAGGACAAGGTCGTCGATGACGTTCTGGTAGGTAGCCAGAAGGTCTCCAGCCACGCCCACGGCGCGGCCTGAATAATCTCAGGAGACGCAATAGGTGATTCGGATCCGATGACTCATTGGCTTGTTCCTTGCGACTGGGTCATGAAGCCACCCTAGGCGCGGCCCGGTGGGCCAGTGGAGGCACCGGCCACCAGCAGGGCGCCGGCCCGAACGCGGAACGTAGCGGGGAGCGCACCGAAAGGTTCCCCGTCGGCCCGGACTGTCGGATCACCGTCGAGCATCTCTACNGAGAGTTCGGCCACTCGCAGTGCGGTCACTGCCGGGTGGTCCAGGTGCGCGCCGGTCCGGACCTTTGGAAAGGCCCGCAGCAGGGCCAGCCGGCCCACGTCGCCCACTAGGCACAGGTCGAGGAGGCCNTCGTCGGGCCGTGCATCTGGACAGATCCGCATGCCACCACCGAACAGGCCTAGGTTCGCCACCACTACCACGGCGGCGCGTTGNTCCAGAACNCGACCTGNTCCTGGTCCACCGTCNGGGCCGCCGGTCAGGGNGAGCCGGAACAGGCCCGGACGCATTCTNNGGATGGTCCCCAGCGTCGCCAGCGTGTATCTCGACGGGCCTCGTGGCCATGGCATGGCTTCGGCTCGGNNGTTGACNACAGCNGGGAACCCGGCGATGCAGCTGGTGAGGGCATGGCGGTCGGCGGTGGTNGGACTNGACGGGTGNTCGCCNTTTCGGCATTCCAGGAGGTCCACCGGCACCGGGTCGGCCAGTGCCCGGTCTGTCCGGTCATCCAGGTCACCGGTGGCCAGCCCCAGAGCTGTCGCAGCGTCGTTCCCGGTACCGGCAGCCACGACCCCGACCACGGTCGGTGAGCCAGCCGCTGCACCGGCCGCCATGTGAGCGACACCATCACCCCCTATGGCCACGAGTCGGGGGATGCCCGCTTCCACGGCACGCTGGGCAGCGGCCCTCGCTTCGTCGGCCGACGAGGCGTCCAACACCAGTGGCTCGATACCTCGGTGGCGCAGTCGGTCGAGCNCCCGCGACACGTCGGCGCCGGCCTGTCCCCGCCGAGCCGCAGGGTTGGCCAGTAGGGCGACCTGGGCCGACTTCCTGGGCAGCGGCCGATGTCTGCCGGCACTAGGGCNGTCAGGAGTCACTTCCACCATTCTCCCATCATCACCCACCGGTAGCCTTTCGNCCATGGACGAACCCCGAGTGGTGAATCTCAAGTGGTCCGTGGCTGCCGTGGGCGCTATGGCCTTGATGGCGACAGCCTGCGGGGGGAGCAGTAGTGACGGAACCCTCGAGCCTTCGGAGGACGGAGTGCTCCGGGTGGTGGCCGACGACACTATGGACTTCGACGCAGACGCTTACCGTGCCGCTGCAGGTGAAATCGCGATCGAATATGTACTCTCCGGCTTCCAGGAACACACCCTGGTTGTTGAGGGGTACGAGGATGAACTGGTGCTCAGCGTGGAGAATGGTGGCTCCGATTCAGGAACCATCACCCTCGAGGCGGGTCGTTACATCCTGTACTGCGACATACCCGGTCACCGGGAGGGCGGCATGGAGGCCCGGCTGCTGGTCCAGTGATCCACCCCTCTGTCGAAAAGCCATAGCGGCCCGCCCCTAGGGGCGGGCCTTCTATGTGAGTGATCTGGTATTTGCAGTGCGTTCAGGCGACCGCCTCGAATAACAGGTAGAGGACCACCGTGATGGCCAAGCCGTACACGATGGTGTCCTGATGCTTGTCCAGCACCTTGCGGCACAGAACGTTGTCGTAGCCGCCCAACTTGCCGAGTGCCGACAGCTCCATGACGATCCAAATGACCAGGAACACGATCCAGATGGTCAGCCGGGCCCCGGAGTCCGGGTTGCCGAAGTTGGCTCCGAAGTGGCTGGGCCAGAGCATGAAGAAGACCAGCGGCAGTGAGAACAGGGTGTTGACCCTGCTTGCCCGTCCGGCCCGCTTGGCGGCGGCCGGAGCAGCGGGGTCGGCCTCGCCGCCCTCGGAAACCGTCACGGACGAACCGATGGCGATCTGCTGTGCGGGCCAGATGACCATCCACACGTTGGCGGCCATTGTCGTGCCGAGTACGAAGCCCATAGCGATGCCCATGCCGGACGCTGACCGCCAGTAGTCGCCGCTGTCTAGGACCTCCTGGTGGAACAGGATCCAGATACCGGATATCCAGGTCAGGAGGGCGGCCCAGCGGAACCACCACAGGGTGCGCCAGGTGATCTTGCGGAGCGCCTCGCCACGTGCAGCGTCGCTCATCTCGGCGAATGCCGAGCCTTGGATGAAGTTGAAGAAATAGAGGAGGCCGATCCAGGTAATGCCACCCAGATAGTGGGCATATCGGCCGACGGCCTGGCCGCCTCCCGTCATACCCATCCAGTCACTGAACAGTTCCACGAAGGTCTCCCTCGACTCGGTGTGGACGGACGGCCATGATCATGGCATGTCGCGTCTGCGGCGACAACGATCCGGCGGCAGGTTCAGTCGACGGTCACGTCGGCGAAGCGGTCCCGCAGCGTCTTCTTGGAGAACTTGCCGACCGATGTCTTCGGCACTTCGTCAATGAACTCCACCCGGTCGGGCATCCACCACTTGACGATTCGGCCATCAAGCCACTCGAGAACCTCGTCGGCGTTTAGTTGGGCACCTTCGGCGACCACAACGCAGGCCATTGCCCGTTCGCCCCACTTGGCAGACGCAACCCCGATGACAGCGGCCTCGGCCACGTCGGGGTGGGCCATGATCTCGTTTTCCAATTCAACCGAGCTGATCCATTCGCCGCCTGACTTGATGAGGTCCTTGGTGCGGTCCAGGAGGCGGATGTAGCCCTCGGCATCGGCNGTGGCCACATCACCGGTCTTGAGCCAGCCATCTTCGGTGAACGACTCTGGCGAACGTTCGTCGTTGTAGTAGCTGCCAGCCACCCACGGACCCCGGACCTGCAACTCGCCNCTGGTCTGACCGTCCCANGGCAGTTCCTCNCCGGTCTCGGGTTCGGCGATGCGGAAGTCCACGCTNGGGGTGATNAGGCCCACAGTGGTGCGNAGGTCAGCCTTGTCCTCATCGTCGAGGTGGTCCAGAGTCGACTTGATGCCGCAGATNGCGGCCAGCGGGCTGGTCTCGGTCATGCCCCATGCTTGAAGGATGGGGAGACCAGTGGCCTCCCGGTAGCCCTCCGACAGTGACCGTGACACGGCAGAGCCACCGCAGACGACCGAGCGGAGCGCGGTGGTGTCACGCTCCGGGAGTTCGGGGAGNACACCCATCCAGATGGTTGGGACACCGGCAGCGATGCTCACCGANTCGCCCTCGATGAGGTCGGCCAGCGCGGTTGGNGACAGGTCAGATCCCGGCATGACNAGGGTCGCCCCNGTGGCCACTCCGGCATGGGCCAGCCCCCACGCGTTGGCATGGAACATCGGNACCACTGGCAGGATCACGTCTCGCTCGCAGACGCCGAGAGTGTCGGCCATCATNGCCCCGAAGGTGTGAAGNACTATTGATCGGTGGGAATAGACNACGCCCTTGGGGTTCCCAGTCGTGCCCGACGTGTACATCATCGACGCAGCTTGGTTCTCCGGCACCGTGGTCCAGTTCACCGGCGAGGCTGCGGTCAGAAGTTCCTCGTAGTCGTGGACCTCGGGGGTGATGGCATCCGGGTCGGGGGCCGGGGCACCGTCGTCCATGAGCACCACGTGTCGGACNGTTTCGAAGGTCTCCATGAGTGGCCAGATCAGGGCGGCCACCGAGTGGTCGAGGAAGATCACCTCGTCCTCAGCGTGGTTCACGATGTAGGTGAGTTGGTCGGGGAACAGGCGGAGNTTCAGGGTGTGCGACACCCTGCCGGTGCACGGNGGGGCGAAATAGAGCTCGAGGTGGCGCGAGGTGTTCCAGGCGAAGGTGGCCACCCGGCCGTCCTCGCTGATGCCCAGGTCGTCAAGGACACCGCCNAGNCGGCGCGTCCGNTCACCCCACTCGCCGTAGGTGACGCGCTGGACGCCGGCCGGAGANGCGGTGATCACCCCCTTGTCGGGAAACAGGCGGGTGTTGCGGTCGAACAGGTGAACAAGGGACAACGGCGTGTCCATCATCAGGCCGTCCATGTGGCTGAACCTCCTAGGTGTCGGGGGACCCCGCCGGGCGGGGATCTCGAGTTGGTTGCGGTGGGTGGCNGCTACCTCTCGGCAGCGTGGTCGACGGCCGCTTCGACGAGGGCCACNAGTTCGGCCCGCTCGTCGTCGGTCAGGCAGGAGAAGTCCGCNGCATTGGCCTCGTCGGTCGTGGCCTCGATNGCGGCTACTTGATNAGCATCGGNAGCCGTGTGGTCCATGTACCGGTCTCCATATCCGTGGAGTTTGGCNGTCTGTTCGCCTCCATTGGCTAGGACCATNCCNAGCGGGTCGGCTCCCGCAGNACGGGTGGCCCACATGTGTCGACAACCCCGTAGTTCACGAATGGTTGCTANAAGCAGNTAGGCGCGTCCGTGGTCATTGTCCGGGCGGGCCGCATCNCGCCAGCCGGCNAACAGGGCGGCTTNCGAGTCNTCAGCCGAGTCAGCGACTCNCTCCAGGAGCTCNGCGAGCCGCGCNGCGTCGGAGAAGCCGTCGAGGTAGGCCGCCCCACGTTCNGCGCAGATCGACGCGTAGGCGACACCGGCNTCGGACTTNGANAGGCGACACGGCTCCTCCCAGTAGNGGGCTACGAGGCCCTCATCGAAAAAGAGCTTGTTGTCGATCACAGTCGCCGTGTCGAGCTCGCCCATGACGCCAATCCGACCCTGGACATAGGACGCCAGGCTGGCCGGCAGNCCCAGCTCCGCCGATCGGCTGAAAGTGGCCGGGTCAAGCATGAATCGGGCGCCGAACTCGCCTATCGGTCCGGCGAGTCGTCNGGCGGTGGTGATGGTGTCCATGTCGTTGGTGACCTCGCTGNCTTTCTGTTTGTCGGTNGGCCGACCACAAACACAAATCGGATCGCCGGAACGTACCAGTCNGTTTTGCCGTGCTCTCAGCCGAGGGCGGTGATCACGGANAGGGCAATGAGTAAACCGTTCCGNGCCAGATCTCGCCACGACAGGGGACGTTGGGACCATGTGCCGAAGCAGCCGCAGGCGTCGTGGTGGCCAGCCATGAGTCGTCCGACGATCAGTGTGGTGAAGGCCACTAGTAGGGCCACGGCGCACTGTCCACCGAGTCGCGGGTCCACGATGAGCAGCAGGGCGGTGGCCGCTTCAGTGGTCGGCAGGATTCGCGCCAGCAGGCGCGGGNTGGGTAAACCAAAGTCACCGAGGCTCCGCCGAGTGCCGAGCGGGTCCCGGAACTTGGTCGCCGCAGCGATGGCGAAGACAGCGGCTAGCAGCCAGGCGGCGATGGTAACGGTGGCGCCCGGCATGGAGTTCTTGGACTCAACTCAGTAGCCGAGGGTCACATTCACAGGAGCCAGTAGCTCATCACTGGCACAGAACCGTCGGACGTTCTCGGCCACGAACGGCTCCAGCAATTCGAGACCCATCTCTGGCGTGTTGGCGATGTGCGGAGTGATCAGGCAGTTGGTGGCCGACCAAAGTGGGTGGCCGTCGGGGAGGGGTTCCGGGTCTGTCACGTCAAGGGCCGCTCCGGCGATGGAACCTGCCGCAAGGGCAGTTACCAGGTCGTCGGTGACCACGTGGCCACCGCGGGCCACGTTGACCAGCCAGGCGTGCCTCGGGAGAGCCGTCAACTCTGCGGCACTGATGATTCCGATCGTTTCATTGGTCAGGGCCAGGGCGAGGACCAGCACGTCGGTGAGGGGGAGGACCTCGTGGAGGCGGGCCACGGGGATCGTCCGGTTGGCGCCCGGGAATGGCTGGTCTGAGCGTCGGACAACCGTCACATCGCATTTGAAGGGGGCCAGCAACGGGATCAGATGGCTGGTAATGCCCCCGCCACCCAGGATGGCCACTCGGCTTCCAGCCAGCATCCGACCGACTGGGCCTGACCATGAGGACGCCCGGGCGTATCCGTAGAGGTGCTTCTGTCCACTCAGGATCATGGCCAGAGTCATCTCGGCCACTGCCGGCGCGTATACACCCTTTCCACAAGTCCACGTCCAACGGTCGTCAAGGTGGTGGGCGAACGGTTCGATCCCGGCGTAGGGCAGTTGGATCCACTCAAGCCGGGTGGTTGCGGCGATCACATCGGGGAACGTGTCGGGTCGGGCAGGATCGGCCCAGATCAAGCCTTCGGCATCGGCAGTATCGACGAGCGTGGCACCACCTGCGATCACAGCCCGCGTCATGGCCTCGTACATGGCGGGTCGAGTGTCCGGGGCGACGGTGACGAGGCGGCTTGGCATGGGTGGGCTCAGTCCTGAAGGGAGAGGCATTCGATGGCCACGTCCTCGATGGTGCCATGCCAGGCATCGGCCTCTGCCGGTCCTGGACTGGCTGGGCCATCCAGCGGAAACACTACGAACTTCGAGGCCCCGGCCGAGACGAACGCCTCTAGGCGGTCTCGTAGGCCGCTCACCCCCTGGGCCACCACTTCCCGCGGGTCGAGGTTGGGTTGCCGGTCCTGGAGCCGGGTGGTGAAGCGGTCCGGCAGATGGTCGTGGACAAACGGTACGAGAGCACCGAAGTGCTCAGGGTCGATCGTTCGTCCGTGTTCGGCAGCGGTCTCGGTCACCAGTCGGATCCCGTCGGCCACCATTGCCGGCGTTGTGAACGAAGGCAGCCAACCGTCACCCAGACGCCCGCAACGCCGCAGTTCGGATGGAGCCTGACCACCCAGCCAAACCTCGAACGGGTCCTGGACGGGCTTGGGGTGCACCCGGACCCCTTCGAGGTGGAAGCGGTCGCCGCGGTGGTCCACCTCCTCCTCGGTCCAGAGTCGACGGATTAGGGGAAGGGCCTCGTCGAACCAGGCCGCCCGGTCGCCACGCCTAACGCCGAACGCCTGGTGCTCGGCGCCATCAGCGATTCCCAGTCCGAAGGCCGGTAGTGCCCGGCCACCGGACACGCAGTCCAGGCTGGCCAGTGCCTTGGCGCACAGGACCGGGTTCCGGCCCGGGAGCACCATGACCGCCGGACCGAACTTGAGACGCTCGGTGCGGCCGGCGGCGAACGCCATGGCAACCATCGGATCCAGCGTCGTCGCTGTGGCCCGTTCACTGACCCAGAGCGAGTCGAAACCGAGGCGCTCCAAGTCGTCGACGACGGTAGCGAAGACCTGGTCAGCCGGTTCGTCCTGGTCCCCGTGGTCCTTGGCGGGGCGTGTCGAGCCGCCGTAGCCGAATCCGACACGGATCCGCATCAGGGTCTCCCGGGTTCCGTTTGGAGGCTGGCTGGATTCAGCCGAGTGCGGCAGTCCCGGCATAGGGAGCCGGGTCACTGATGCTCGGGATCTCGGGTCGTGACCATTGGGTCATGTCGGCTAGGTCGGCCGCTGCGTTTCGCCATGCCTCAGGATCCCAGCCCTCGGCGGTTGCGATGACCGAACCGTCCTGCCGGATGGCCACGAAGGCCGGAAGGGTCTCGAGGCCCATCGACCGGACCAACGAACGATCGGGGTCGGCCAATGTGAGAATTTCTTCAGCCATTGGGCCCAGGAATCTCGCCGCGCCAGCGGCGTCAGTTCCGGTCGCTATGAACGCCACTCGGGCGTCGGCCTCCCGGAAGACGGTGAGGACACGGTGGGCGGTGTCCAACAGCCAGGAACTCTCGTGGGTGTAGGGGTCAACCAACACCGCGGCCATCGGGAAGGTGGTCAGCAACTGTGATAAATGGCGGGGTTCGCCACCCACTGGGTGCAGTTCGATCGAGAGATCAGGTGCGTTGGCCACGGGCGCAGACGCTAGCGCGCCGCACCCGGAACTCGGGTCTCGCCGACAGTCACTGGACGGTCCGCTGGCCCTGTCGACGCCCTGCGCCCAGAGGTACTGTCGACTCGATGGGCGGCGCTGATTCGATGCGGTCCGAGCCTGCAGGACTGTCGACAACTGCTGTGGACGCGCTTCTGGCGTGGGGTGAACCACAGCTTCGGGACCTGCCGTGGCGGGCCGTACGTGACCGATGGCAGATTTTGGTGGCCGAAGTAATGCTGCAGCAGACGCAGGTCGCTCGAGTAGCAGACCGGTGGGCCCGTTTCCTCGGCCGGTTTCCGGATCCGAAATCGTGTGCCGCAGCTCCAATCGGTGACGTTGTCGCCGAATGGTCGGGCCTGGGTTATAACCGTCGGGCCGTGTACCTTCACCGGGCGGCGGAGACGGTCGTAGAGCGACACGCGGGGGTGGTACCTGACATTCTCGGCGACCTGTTGAATCTCCCCGGCGTCGGCCCTTATACGGCCCGGGCGGTACTGGCCTTCGCCGATGGTGCCGACGTGGGCATCGTCGACACCAACGTGGCCAGAGTGCTGGCCCGCTGGTCGGGTCGACGACTCCGACCGACCGAGGTTCAGGCCATGGCTGATGCCTCGGTGCCGTTCGGATTGGGGTGGACCTGGAACCAGACCCTGCTGGACCTTGGTGCAGTGGTCTGTCGCGCCCGTAATCCGGCCTGCACGGACTGTCCGATCCGAGAGGGGTGCTCCTGGCGGGGGAGGGGCGACGACCCGGCGGTCGGATCGGCTGGGGTGGGAGGTCGACAGGCCCGATTCGAGGGGTCGGACCGTCAGGGTCGAGGGCGCCTGGTCGCCACTCTTGCCGAGGGTCCGGTGNATGCAGAACANCTACCGTCAGTGATGGGGTGGAGAGACGACCCTGCNCGGGCCCAACGGGTAGCCGCTGGNCTGGTGGNCGACGGGTTGGCTGTCACCGACGGTGGGCGCTGGTCCCTTCCCTGACAGACAATAGAGAGACGACAAAGTCGGACTACAGCGAAGGGTCCGCTGTGATGGCGGCGACAACCGACCCCACGACGTCGTCAGCCATAGCATGCATCTCCGCGTCGGTCCGATCCTGCACGGGGTGTGGGGTGAACGCTGTAGCTACGTCCAACCCGAGGGCCCGCGACTGGGCTGTGACGGCGTCCCGGAAGGGATCGGAGGCGACTACCACCCCGGGAAGGCCCCGCCGTTCAAGATCGTCGATGTCGTGCACACTGCACGTCGTACAAGATCCTCAATCGGCGAGCGCCTCTATTACTGCGTCGCATTGGCTCGCTATCTCGTGGCGGAGGTCCATCGGGGCCGGCTTGGTGAATGTCGGCTTGATATACCGCAGGACTGCGGCGCCCCTCTGGCCGAGATGTTCCTCCAGACGGTCCAGGAAGACGTCGCCACGGGGTTTGCTGATGTCGAGCAGGCCTATCGTGAGCCCCTCCAACGATGCCTTGCGTGGGACGAGAGAGCGGCCGGACGGTTCGACTTCCGACGTCGGGTCAAGAAGCAGCGTTTCCCCTGGTGATCCGGTCTGTCCGGTGGTCAATTCGGTCTCGTTCACAGCGTGATCTCCCTGCTCGTCGGATTACTTCCCATGGGTCCGTTNAGCCANCCGCCCACGATGGCCGAGAACAGGCCAGCGGGTCCACCAGCGTGCACNACCAGCAGGCCATCCGGCCTGAACTTGGGAAGGGTCAGGCCACCCATCGATTCCGGGAGCCCTTCCTCGATTCCATCGGCCCCAANCAGNATNTCATTGCTCTCGACCATCAGGTAGGTGCCTAACTCGTCCATAAACCGGGACCGATCCCATCCCGCGTCGCGGAAACGGGCCATGTGCTCAGGTGAGAGCACGAGCATGCCGTCCATGCCGAGGACCGTTCGGGGNGAAACGGCCGAGAGCAGCCCGCTGGCCAGGGAGCGCAACAGCGAATCGGCCGACCGGCTCTGCTGGTCCACCAGGATCCGTGGAGCCTCGCCGCAGAAGGCAGTNACTACGTCGGTCGACCGGTCGAAGCCGCGNTCCTCAGCCAGCGTCGTCCATGGACTGCCGGCTTCGTCTTCTGCGAAGCAGAACGAGAGTTTGGCCGGGCTGCCGTGTGTGGCTCGGTCGATCCCACCGGGCTGACCGCCACCGACGTTACGGACTGCCAATTGGACGGCCCGACCGATGGTCAGGTTCGCCCTATTGCCTTGGCCCAGAACGTTGATCCCNGAGTTCATTCCGATCCGCTGGGCGATCGGTCCGTTCACCACGAGCACCGGACCGACACCCATCGTGGTGGCCAGCACCCCGTGCATGTTGAATTCGTCAGTGCAGATTGCCTCCAGCGCGGCCAGTACCACCGGCAGGTATTCGGGTCGGCATCCGGCCATTACCGCGTTCACGGCCACCTTCTCGACCGTGCACTCCACGAGTGACGGCGGCATTAGCACCACCATGTCGTTCGGGGAGCGGGTCGTCCCATCCAACATGCGAGCTACACGAGCTTCGGTGGGGGGTACCACCGGGAGGCCATCGGTCCAACCACGGTCGAACATGGCCTCGACATCATCCTCGAGNGCGCCCACCCCAACCCGGCGNGACCTCAGNCCCGAATCNGAGAAGCGGGCCCGGAGTTCNTCGATCCGCCCGGGATCGACCGTCAACGATCCTCAACCGGGCTTGAAGGGAGGAAGATCCGGACCAAGGTTGTCGANTTTTGTGANNTCCTCCCANCGGTCACGGTCCCANCCGGTGGTGCGGGCCGTTTCGANACCATCCTCGATTCGCANGAGGGTGGGAACGGAGTCCAGATCCAGATGCCAACTGANGGANAGATCAGTGTCGTCGANCACCCAGTCGGCTACNTCCGGGAAGGTCGGNTCGTCCTGGGTGTANACGGTCAGGTCTACCCGTTGCGCGAGGTCGGCAAATACCGGCTGAATCAGTGAACAGGTCGGACAGCCCGCCTTCACGATGGCGATCATCCCGTCGGGTAACTGTGCGAGGGGTCCGCTGGAGGCGGGTGGGACAACCATGGGCTCAGTCTCGCGTGCGTCTCCTTGCCATGCCGAACTCAACCGGGGTGGTGAGCAATGGGTCACAGCGAACCGGCTGAGAGATGCGTCACATCTCTGACATCAGGTATTGGGGCGTCCCTAGCCTTGGTTTGCGATGGGGGAGCCACTTGACGTCACGTTCTACGGGGTCCGGGGTTCGACTCCGTGTCCATGTGACGACAACCGGCGCTACGGAGGCAATACCTCCTGCGTTGTGCTTCAGGGGCCCGGCGGCGATCCGATCATCTTCGATCTGGGGACCGGTCTCCGCTTCTACGGAGTNGACGAACGGTGTCCATCAGGNCCCTTCCGGGCTACCGCGCTGGTCAGNCACCTTCACTGGGACCACGTCCAGGGCCTTCCGTTCTTCACCCCTCTGAACCATGCCGACACCCGACTAGACGTCTATGGGCCGAGCGATGACGGTGGCACACTGGAGCAGTCCTTCGACGTGTTCATGACTCCGCCCTTCTTTCCCATCTGCTATCGGGAGTTGGCGGGCCGGGTGTCCCTGCACGAGACCAACGAGGGCAGTTTCGATGTCGGACCGGCGCAGGTCACTGCCCTGTCGGTGCCCCACATCGGACGGACCTTCGGCTATCGGGTCGAATGGAACGGCTGCAGCGTGGCCTACGTGAGCGACCATCAGCAGCCGAACGACGATCTGACCCGGGTCGACGAGCGGGTACTGGCCCTGGCCAATGGCGTGGACCTCCTGATCCACGATGCCCAGTTCACCTCCGAGGAGTTCGCCGAGCGTCCTCACTGGGGCCACTGCACGGTCGGCTACGCGCTGGAGGTCGCCCACCAGGCCTCTGTTGGCGAACTGGTGCTTTTCCACCACGACCCGGCCCACGACGACGACGAGGTGGACGAGATGCTGGCCGCGGCTCAGGAGTGCGCCGAGGTGCTTGACGTCGACCGGGTCTCGGCGGCTGCCGAGGGCCAGACGATCTCGCTGCAGCCAGCGGACGACATGCTGGCGATGGCGCACCCCGCTAGGTTCGACCTTCGACCCCGTTGACCAACGGCGGACGACGACTGAGGAAGGTGCCCGATGGCTGGTGATCGAGGTTCCGGCGACGTGGCCGAGAAGGCCGTCGGCGAGATCGACGGTGACCTCTACCGAAAGGTGTTAGGCCGCTATCCCACCGGCGTGACCCTGGTGACAGCCATGGACGGTGAAGATCCGGTGGCCATGGTAATTGGCTCCTTCGTTTCGGTCTCCATGGATCCACCGTTGGTTGGCTTCCTGCCGGGCAAGGAGTCCTACACGTGGGGTCGGATGTCGTCGTCCAAAGGATTCTGCGTGAACGTGCTGTCCGACACCCAGACCGACCTGTCAAACGCCTTTTTTCGCAAGGACAGCGACCCCTGGGAGGGATCCGGCTGGCAGCCCGCCGAGGTCACCGGATCGCCGGCCATCCCATCGTGCCTGGCGTCCATCGACTGCATGGTCCGCGAGGTGGTCGACGCTGGTGACCACTGGTTCGTGATGGGCGAGGTCGTCGCAGTGTCCCATGTAGACGAGGGGTCCCCACTGGTGTTCCTCGGCGGGAAGTACGGCAACTACCGGGCACACGACTGATGGCCGTCTACGCCCTGGGTGACCGGGTTCCCCAGATCGACCCGACGGCCTACGTCCACCCGCTGGCCGTAGTGATCGGGAGCGTCGAGCTGGGCCCTCGAGCCAGCGTATGGCCCCATGCCGTGATCCGGGCTGACGACAACCTGATCCAGATCGGAGCGCGGACCTCGGTCCAGGACAACGCCGTTCTTCACTGCACCAACCACCTACCGACCATCGTCGGCGAGGACGTGACCCTGGGACACCTCTGCCACCTGGAGGGCTGCACCGTCGAGGATCTGGCCCTTGTTGGGGTAGGGGCGGTGGTCCTGCACGAGGCGGTGATCGGTCGGGGTTCGATCGTGGGGGCCAACGCCATGGTCCGCAACGGGCAGGTCGTACCACCCCTGTCCATGGCACTTGGGGTACCGGCCAGTGTGCGCGAGGGCGTGGTCCCTGAGAACGCCAACATGGCCAACGCCGAGGTGTACGTGCAGCGCGGCCAGGAATTCCTCGATTCCCTCCGTCGGCTGGACTGATCGGCGTGGCATCTGCTGACGACATGATGGCCGACGGCTTCGAGAACCACCGCTTTCAATCCGGGGAACTGACGCTGGCCGCTCATCTGGCCCGCCCCCTGGGCCGGGGTGCCGACATGAATTCCGGAAGCGGGTCCGGTGGAGGAGTTCCAGGTGTCGTGATTTGCCACGGCTTCCCCAGTGGGGCCGATGGTGGCGCCAACTCGGTGGCCACCTTCCCTGAGCTGGCGTTCCGGATCGCCACCGAGATGGGATGGGTGGCCATGGTCCCTTATCTGCGGGGCATGCCGGGATCTGAGGGTGATTTCAGCCTCGATGGATGGCGGGACGACGTGACTGCCGCTGCCACTGACCTACGGAGCCAGGACGGTGTGGACCGGGCGTGGGTGGTCGGCTTTGGTAGCGGGGGGGCGCTGGCCATCTGCGCGGCAGCCGAGGACGAGGGAATCAGCGGTGTGGGAGCACTTGCCGCACCGGCCGACTGGTCGGACTGGGCGGCCAATCCCCGCCGCCTGCTCCTGCACGCTCGTGATGCCGGACTCGTCGACATGACGGACGCCCCGTCCGATTTCGGGCGGTGGTCTGCGGCGTTGCGGGACCTATCGGCCGAAAGGTCGGTCCCGAGATTGGCACCCCGCGATCTTCTGCTGGTCCACGGCAGTGACGACGAGATCGTTCCGGCGTTGGATGCCCGGGTGGTAGCCAGTGCTCATGGGGCGGCCGCCCTTCGGATCATCGCTGGGGCGGGTCACCATCTGCGCCATGATCCGCGTGCCATTGCCATCCTCTTGGGCTGGCTTGATCGCCAACGCCGTCACCACACGTGAGCCACGGGTCTGGCGCGGGATTGTTACTATCTATGTAGGGGAAATCCCTTGTCCCATCCATCAGATACTCGCCCGACGGCAACAGGAGTTGCATAAATGTCCGCCACCGACCTGGGTCTTGACCTCAGCCGATACAAGCTCGGTTGGAGTGACGAGGAGGACTACGTCTATAAGCCCACCAAGGGCATAGATGAGAACGTCATCCGGGAGATGTCCTGGATGAAGGGCGAACCCGACTGGATGCGGGACTTCCGCCTCAAGTCCTTCCAGAGGTTCGGTAATCGGCCCATGCCATGGTGGGGTGGCGACATGTCGGGCATCGACTTCGATGACATCTACTACTACATCAAGCCTACGGAGTCGCTGAGCGACGACTGGGACGATGTCCCGGAGTCGATCAAGAACACCTACGAAAAATTGGGCATCCCGGAGGCCGAACGGAAGTATTTGGCCGGTGTGACCGCACAGTATGAGTCCGAGGTCGTGTATCACCGCAACCGCGAGGATCTCGAGGAACAGGGTGTCATCTTCTGCGATATGGACACCGCCCTCCGGGAGCATCCGGAGATCGTGAGGGCCTACTTCGGTCGGATCATCCCCCCCAACGACAACAAGTTTTCGGCGCTTAACTCGGCGGTGTGGAGCGGCGGGGCATTCATCTACGTGCCGCCCGGCGTCAAGGTCGAAATGCCGCTGCAGGCCTACTTCCGCATCAATGCCGAGAACATGGGTCAGTTTGAGCGCACCCTGATCATTGCCGACGAGGGTTCCGAGGTGCACTACATCGAGGGCTGTTCGGCACCGGTGTACAGCACCGATTCGCTGCACTCGGCGGTTGTGGAGATCGTGGTCAAGCCGGCTGCCCGGGTCACCTACACCACCATTCAGAACTGGTCGTCCAACGTATACAACCTTGTTACCAAGCGGGCCCGGGTAGAGGCCGAGGGGCACATGGAGTGGATCGACGGCAACATCGGTTCCCGCCTGACCATGAAGTATCCCGCTGTGGTGCTCGTCGGCCCGAAGGCATCGGGCGAGGTGTTGTCGGTGGCCTATGCAGGACCGGGTCAGCATCAGGACGCTGGTGCCAAGATGACCCACGCCGCTCCGGAGACCACGTCCAAGATCGTGTCCAAGTCGATCTCCAAGGACGGCGGTCGGACCAGTTATCGAGGTCTGGTTCGTGTCGAGGATGACGCCTACGGTTGCAAGAGCCACGTCCAGTGCGATGCCCTGATCCTTGACGATGACAGCATCTCCGATACCTATCCGTACATGGAGGTCGGTTCGGCCGACGCGGTGATCGGTCACGAGGCCACCGTGTCCAAGGTGGCCGACGACCAGCTGTTCTACCTGATGAGCCGTGGGCTGACCGAGGAGCAGGCAATGTCGATGGTGGTCAACGGCTTCATCGAGCCGGTTACCCGGACGCTGCCTATGGAGTACGCGGTGGAGTGGAGCCGCCTGATCGAGCTGCAGATGGAGGGCTCGGTCGGTTGATCGGTTGTCTCCGGTGACGCCCGCCGACGCGCCACACTGACGCCATGCCGATGCGTCAGGACTGCAAGCACTTCGAGAGCCGGAGCTACCCCAATGGCGACACGGTTCGGAAGTGCAACCTGGATCTTGCCCCCGAGGCGCCGTGGCGGTGTCCGGACGGCTGCCCGTCGTTCACCAAGCGTCGTCTCGATGTGAACTGGAGCTACGGAAGCCTCGTCACCCCGAAGACTCCCGACGAGCCAGATGGGTTGGGCGACGACGAAAGTATCGCCGCGTTGCTGGATGCCGCTGAGGACATCATTAACGAGGCCGGCCCCCGGGTTATCGCCGACTTGGACGCCGAGCGGTCTAAGAAGGGACGATTGCGCCGCATCAGGGGAGTTGGTGGCAAGGGCCGTCGCCGTCGGAAGAAGCGTTAAGCGGATCGTCTCGGAGCGGCGTCCGTCGCCGGTGGGTAGCCCTGCCCGAACCCGGAAATGGCCGATGGGCTGGGTGGCGGTACCCTGTTCAACGCCCATGGAGTCGACCACGCTTACCGTCAACGTCCCCGGTAACGACCTGATGTCCGATCTAGTCGGGGAGCGGGACGTTCTGCTTCGTCGAGTCGAGGGGGCCTTCCCTGGCTCGGCCATTCACGTTCGGGGCAATCAGATCACCATCGATGGTGCCCATGCGGCCACCGTCGGCACGGTATTCGGAGAGATGGTTGCTTTGCTCCAACAGGGCTTGCCCATCGACGAGCGGACGTTGGATCGGACAATCGACATGGTGCGGGCTGACGAGCGGCCATCGGAGGTTCTGACTACCGAGATCCTTCGGACGTCTCGTGGTAAACCGGTGCGCCCGCGGTCGGTCGGCCAGAAGCGTTACGTCGAGGCGGTGGCCAGTGGGATTATCACCTTCGGGATCGGTCCGGCGGGGACCGGCAAGAGCTGGTTGGCCGTAGCTATGGCCGTCCGAGCCCTGCAGGCCGGTGAGGTGGATCGCATCGTCCTGACCCGGCCGCTAGTCGAGGCTGGAGAACGTGTGGGTTTCCTTCCCGGTGACCTGATGGCCAAGGTCGACCCTTACCTACGGCCTCTGTACGACGCCCTGTTCGACATGGTTGACGCCGAGACGGCGGAGCGCCTGGTGGACCGGGGCCAGGTGGAGGTGGCGCCACTGGCCTTCATGCGGGGCCGCACCCTCAATAACAGCTTCGTCATCCTTGACGAAGCTCAGAACACGACGCCCGAGCAGATGAAGATGTTTCTGACCCGGGTTGGTTTCGGTTCACGCGTTGTGGTGACTGGCGACGTTAGTCAGGTTGATGTGCCTGGGGGACGGAGCGGTTTAGGCGATCTGGAGCAGGTGTTGGACGGGATTGACGGATTGTCATTCGTCCACCTGGGTGCCCGGGACGTGGTTCGTCATCGAATCGTGCAGGACATCGTTGAGGCCTATGACCGGAGAGCCGCCGGTCATGATGCGGGGAGCAACGACGCTGGCGAAGGAGACGGCTTGAGTTGAGCGACGAACCTCCGGACGCTGCGGAGCTGACGGTGATCGTGGATGACGAGCGGGCCGAGTCACCGGTTGTCGGGTCTGTGGTTGGCTGCCGGGTCGACGTCTCCGCATGCCAGGCCCTCGTGGCTGACGTGCTTGACCATGAGGGCCTTCGCGGTCGGAGGCTCGAGGTCCACGTACACATGGTCGATGAGGAACCGATGGCCAGGCTGAATGCTGAATACATGGGCGGAGAGGGCCCGACTGACGTTTTGTCCTTCCCGGTGGACGATCCAGCCGAGGTGCCCGACGGCATACCGGTGCTTCTGGGTGACATCGTGCTCTGTCCGGTAGTGGCCGGCCGCCAAGCTGCTGCTCACACAGGTGACTACGACACCGAATTAGCCCTTCTGCTGGTCCACGGGGTGCTGCACCTTCTCGGCCACGACCATGCCGAGCCCGCCGAGGCGGCCGCCATGCGCGAGCGGGAACGGGCCCATCTAGCTCGCCACGGAAGGGTCTGGTCATGAGCCTCGGAGTGTGTCTGGTGCTGGTGGTGATCCTGACCGTGGCCTCGGGTCTCCTGGTCGTCGTCGAGACTGGGATTTTGCATATCCGTCGGTCCCGGGCGGAGGTGCTGGTCGAACGCCTAGTTGACCGGGAGGACCTCGACGGCGATCCAGGGCGAGCTGGTGTGCTGCCGATGCTGTTGGAGGACCGCGTCCGCTCCCTTGGCATGGTCCTGCTCCTCCTCATGGGTTGTCGGATGTCTGCCGCTGGGATTCTTGCCGTGGTGGTAGCCGACCGGTCCGGAACAGGGTGGGCAGCGGTGGCGGTGTTCGTGCTACTTGGTGCTGGCTTCCTTCTGGCCGACGTACTTCCCCGGACGGTTGCCCTCCGGTCGCTGGACCGCGTAGTGATCGGATCAGCCATCGTGGTGTCACGCCTGTCGATGGTCCTACCGCTGCGATGGTTGGCCGATGGCCTGGTGTCGATCGCCGAACGCCTCCTACCCCGGTCACTCCGCGGCGATGTTCCAGTGGTGTCGGAGGAGGAACTTCTGGCCGTTGCCGATCGGGCGCTGGCATCCGACGCCATTGACGCCGACGAGCGCGGACTGATCGCATCGGTAATCGCCTTCGGCGATCGTTTGGTGCGTGAGGTAATGGTGCCCCGCCCGGATATGGGGTGCGTCGGTGCCGACTGGCCGGTGGCGGAGGCCATGGCCGAGGCGGGCCGAAACGGCTATAGCCGGATCCCGGTGAGCGGTACCGGGGTCGACGATATCGTCGGGGTCGTCCATGCCAAGGACCTGATGCGTGCCCACCTTGAGGGCCGCGACGGTCAGGCCGTCGGATCGCTAGCCAGGACTCCCCGGTTCGTTCCCGAGACCAAGCAGGCCGACGACCTGCTACGCGATATGCAAGCCGGGCGGTTTCATATGGCGGTCGTAGTTGATGAGTACGGCGGCACCGCCGGCCTGGTGACCATGGAGGATCTCCTCGAGGAGGTGGTCGGCGAGATCGTCGACGAGTTCGACCACGAGGAGCCCCTAGCTCAACCCGTGGCCGGTGGGGGCATCCGGGTTCACGGTCGCATGCCTATTGACGANNTAGACGAGTTGTTGGNCGAAACCCTGCCTGAGGGTGACTGGGACACNGTNGGNGGTCTGATCCTTGATGCCNTNGGCCACGTACCCGAGGTCGGCGAAGCTGTNGTNGTGGCCGGACGGCGNTTCGGCGTGGAACAGGTGGTCGGCCGCCGGATCACCCGCGTTCGNATCGGCGCCAGGAGAGACGGCCGNTGANCTCCATCGTGGCGCCCNGTGACGGCCATTGCTCGGGATTCGTCACGGTGGTCGGACGGCCAAACGTNGGCAAGTCAACGCTGGTGAACCGGTTGCTGGGCCAGAAGGTCACCATCGTGTCAGACAAGCCCCAGACCACCAGGACTGAGGTCCGTGGGGTCCTAACCCGACCGGGCGTACAGGCCGTGTTTTGTGACACGCCAGGGATCCATAAACCGCGGACGCTGCTNGGTGAACGCCTCAACCACACCGCAAGAGCCGCGCTGGCCGACATGGATGTTGTGCTGTTTCTCGTGGAGGCTGATGGACCGGTCGGCCGGGGTGACGCCTTCATTGCCGGTCGATTACCGAAGGACCGGACGGTGTTGGTCGTTAACAAGGTCGACCGTGTGGGGCGGGACCGGATCGCAGAACAGTTGATGGCTGCTTCGGCCTTTGGCTTCGACGAATACTTCCCCATCTCAGCCCGNAACGGCGAGGGTGTGGACGCACTGCGGGGCCACGTTCTGGACCGGCTACCCGAGGGACCGCAGTACTACCCGAATGACATGGTCACCGATGTGCCTGAGGCCTTCTGGGTAGCTGAACTGGTCCGCGAGCAGTTGTTGGCCGTGGTGAAAGAGGAANTGCCGCATTCCATCGCCACCCGGGTGACCGAATGGGAGTGGCCNCGAGTGCGTTGTGAGATCCTNGTTGAGCGGGATTCNCANAAGGGGATNGTNATTGGCAAGAAAGGGGCTGTNCTCAAGGAGGTGGGCACCGCAGCNCGAGCCCAGATGCCCGAGGGAGCATTCCTGGAGTTGGTGGTCCGGGTTGACAAGGGTTGGCAGCGCCGCCCCAAGGCTCTCGATCGACTCGGTTATTGAGACGGCTCGTTTCTTCAGTCCGTTTGACCCTTNAATCGGCGAGTCGGGCCAGNAAGTCCAAAGCCTCGTCCCGTTCGCCCGTCCGTGGCATCTCNGGAAGGGCCTCGAGTAGGGCCCACCGGTAGGCCCTACTGGTGGCCAACCGTCGGTCTAAGACGGCCACCATTCCCCGGTCNGTGGANCCACGGATNAGGCGCCCTGCGCCNTGGGCCAACTCNGTAGCNGCCAACGGCAGGTCAATCTGNCGGAAGGCGTCTNGTTGNCCAACNAGGTCCCGACGGGCGCTCAGGAGNGGGTCATCGGGACGCGGAAANGGGATCCTGTCGATGACCACCAGCGACAGGCTGGGTCCGGGTACGTCGATCCCGTGCCACAGNCCCTTGGTGCCGAATAAGCACGACGTCTCGTCATCAGCGAACTCGGCCATGAGCAGAGGGCGNGGCAGGTCATCCTGATGGAGGATCTGCCATGGCAGGCGATCCCGGAGAGCGTCGACGGCNGCGTCCAAGGCCCGGCGACTGGTGAACAGAGCCAGAGTGCGTCCGCCCGTCGCGGTGACTAGTCGTTCGATCTCATCGTGACAGGCGTTCGGAAAGGTTTCGTCCCGAGGGTCGGGCAACGAGGTGGCGCAGTAGAGGAGGGACTGGTTGGCGAAGTCGAACGGACTACCCACATCTTCGAACTGGTGCTCATGGTCCGTCAGGCCTAGGCGTGCGGGGAGATTCGAGGGCACGGTGGCGCTTGTCAGCACGACGGTNCGTTCCCCCCAGAGGCGCTGGTCGAGCACCTGNGCCACGTCGATGGGTGCCACCTGCAGGGCCGGANTATTGGNCGAGCCTTCGGTCCACGCCACCTTTCGACCGGGAACCTGGCCGCCGTCGAGGTCAAGGGTGGCTGAGATGTCGCCGGTCAGGACTTCGACGGANCTGAGGGCCCTAGAGCGACGGGCGACGGCATCGCTGGGACCGTCCAGGGGGACGGCCAGNAACTCGACGCGGAGAGAAGCNAGGCGGGTTGCCGCCAGTTCGAGGACTGTCCGTACCTCGCCAAGATCCGATGGGACCAGCCGATCACCTACGTGGGGGGCCAGAGCGTCGTCGACCCGCCCGGCGAGGTCGGCNACGTTGGCCACCGCGGTGGAGTTCGAAAGGATGGCGCTGGCGCGATTGACGAGTGCCTGGAACCGTCGGGACCGGAGTTCGAATCCAAGGGCCCGTNCCACGATGTCCTCGGCCTGGTGGGCCTCGTCGAGGATAGCCAGGTCATGCTCGGGCAGGATCGCCCCCTCGGAAGCCAGGTTGATCCCGTAGAGATGGAGGTTGGTGACAACAACGTCCGACATTGCTGCCGTCGCCCGCGCATCTTCCGCGAAGCAGTTGTCGCCGCTTGGGCACCGTGTTGCACCGGGGCACTCATGTGAACCGACGCTGACCGCCGCCCAGCTCGCCGGCGATGGCTCCTTCGGCAGGTCGGACCTGTCGCCGGTGTCGGTCTGCTCGGCCCAGTCGACTATCACGCCCAGTTCGTCAGCGTCGGCCGACTTAACGAGTCCATCAANCACACCGTCGAGTTGCTGCTGGTCGTTGCCGATGNNNGCCAGTTCAACGAGTCTCTGGCGACAGACGTAGTTCGACCGCCCTTTCAGGACGGAAAATGAGAACGACCGACCGAGATGGGGTGTGAGGTGCTCCTGGAGGAACGGCAGGTCCTTGGTGGCCAACTGGTCCTGGAGGGCCTTGGTGGCCGTGGCCACGACCGTGGTCCGTCCTGAAACGATCGCCGGGATGAGGTAGGCCAGTGATTTGCCGGTGCCGGTGCCAGCCCGCACCACGAGGTGGGCACCCGTATCGATGGCCTCGGCTACCCGACGGACCATCGCCTCNTGGCCCGGTCGACGCTCGCCACCACCGGGGAGGGCGCCACAGACCTCTTCTAGGGCGATGACTGCGGTCTCTGCGGGACTCGATCCCGAACGGTCGATCGTCCCACCCATCAGGCTCAAGGCTACGCCCGGCCACCCGTGCGTCAGAGGCTCGGGGAGTTTCGTCGTCGTGCTCCCCTCGGACCTGGACCGGTCGCGGATCCCGAACCACATTGCGTGTGTAATGGACGGCAACGGCCGCTGGGCAGAGCAACGGGGCCTACCTCGCACCGATGGGCACACGGCTGGCGAACAGGCGCTCTTCGAAGTGCTGGACGGAGCCGATGAACTGGGCGTGGAATGGTTCACCGTCTACGCCTTTTCCACGGAGAACTGGCGCCGCCCGGTCGACGAGGTGCAGTTCTTGCTGCGGTTCAACGAGGAGATTCTGCTGGGCCGTCAGAAAGAGTTGCACGAACGAAACATCCGGATCCGGTTCATCGGCAGGCGGGACCGCCGGGTGCCGCGCCGTCTGGTGCGACGGATGGATGAGGCCGCTGTTCTTACCCGGGGCAACACTGGGTTGACCTTTACCATCGCCTTTAACTATGGCGGCAGGGCTGAACTGGTCGATGCTGTCCAGCGCATCGTCGATGGCGGGGCGAAGAGGATCACCGAGCGAACCATCGCCCGTCACCTCTACGACCCTGAGATGCCCGACCCCGATCTGGTCATCCGAACCTCTGGCGAGTACCGGATCTCCAACTTTCTGCTATGGGAGTTGGCCTACAGCGAACTGGTGTTCAGTGATGCACTCTGGCCCGACTTCCGGCGTGAGCACCTATACGCAGCGATAAAGGAGTTTCAGGACCGTGACCGGCGCTACGGCGGAGTCGCCGGGCCGGACGAACCGGACGGGTGAGCCTCTATCGGGACGATGGTGTGGTGCTGCGGACNTGGCGCCTGGGTGAGGCCGACCGGATCATCGTGTTGCTGACCGCCGAGCATGGCAAGGTCCGNGCAGTGGCTAAGGGCGTGCGCAAGACCCGGTCCAAGTTCGGTGGTCGCCTCGAGCCGACNAGCCACGTGGCCGTNCAACTCCACCGGGGACGCGGTGACCTGGACATAGTCACGCAGGCCGAGACTCTGGACCGGTTCGAGGGTCTTCGGCTGGATGCCGAACGGTTCGCCGAGGCATCGTCGCTACTAGAGGCGATCGATGTAGTGGCTCCCGACCGTGAGCCCGATCGGGAGCGTTACAGGATGCTGGTCGGTGCTCTCCGGACTCTCAATGAGCGGCCGGCCGCTCTGGTGGTGTCGGCATTCCTTCTCAAACTCCTGGCCCACGAGGGCCTCGCCCCGCAGTTGGACGCGTGCGTACGTTGTGGAGTTGATGAACCGTTGGTGTCTCTGGATGTAGGCGAGGGCGGCGTGTTGTGTCGGGACTGCCGGCGGGGTCGTCCGGTGTCCTCATCGGCNATTGCTGTGATGCGGGCCGTACTGGGTGGGGGACTGGCCGGGGCGCTAGCTGTCACCGATCCGTCGGTGTGTGCTGAGGTCGACGCGGTAGCTACCTCAGCCGTCGAATACCACTTGGAACGACGGCTGCGTTCCCGGCGTGTCCTAGACGGGGGCTAGTCCTCCACGGGCTCNTGCGGGTCGTCCAGACTCGGTATGAGGATCGGCTCACCAACCCAGCCCCGGTCGACAACNACCGTCCCACCCAGACGGTCACCGATACGACGGTGGCCCCGACTGGTCACCATCATCCCGGCTTCGATGAGGGGGATGAACGGCACAGGCACGATCCACGGCAGGGTCCGCCCCGCCGCACCACGGAAGCCGGGTAGTCCACCGTCGATCCGTCGTACGACCCGCAGGCCGGTTACCGCCTTGCCGGCGCTGAAGCCGGTAGTCATGGTGAGTGCCACGTGGTTGAGGACCATTAGGGCGGTCAANGTCCAGATGACCGACGGGTTGATCGACAGGCCGTCGNCGGTGNTGAACGCCACGTCCCCACGGTGTACCACCAANACGACGATGGCCATGAACAGGTTGTCGAGCAACCAGGCGATGATCCGGCGCCCCACCACNGCGGTCGGATCGATGCCCTGGGACGGTCGGAACCGGTCAGAGATGCCCATGGACCCAGTCTGGCCCCATGACTGAGGGCCGCGTCGCTACCCTGCACGCTCATGGCTCCGAACTCCACGGTCCCCAACGACGAAACGCTCTTCGACAAGGTGGTGAACCTCTCAAAGCGCNGGGGGTTCGTGTTCCAGTCGGCGGACATCTACGGTGGCTTCCGGTCCACCTATGACTATGGGCCGATCGGTGTGCTGCTGCTGCGCAACGTGAAGGACCAGTGGTGGCGGACCATGGTGCAGATGCGCCAAGACGTAGTTGGCATCGACGCCTCCATCCTGTCGCCGCCGGCCGTCTGGCAGGCCTCGGGTCACCTTGCCAATTTCAGTGATCCACTCGTNGACTGTCGCGAGTGCGGGGCCCGGCATCGCCAGGACAAACTGGANGACCCAGACACCTGNCCGTCGTGTTCGAAGTTGGNCACCCTCACCGAGGCTCGTGAGTTCAANCTGATGTTCAAGACCCACGCCGGTCCCATGGTCGAGTCGGCCGCCGAGGTCTACCTNCGCCCCGAGACNGCNCAGGGCATGTTCATCAATTTCGCCAACGTGCTCAACACGTCGCGTAAAAAGCCGCCTTTTGGAATCGCNCAGATCGGCAAGTCGTTTCGCAACGAGATCACCCCCGGCAACTTCGTGTTCCGNACCCGNGAGTTCGANCAGATGGAGATGGAGTTCTTCGTACCGCCAGATGACTCTTCGGAGTGGTACCGATACTGGTGTGATGCACGGATGTCCTGGTACCACGACCTGGGCATGCCGGTCGACAAGCTGCGCCTGAGGGAGCACGAGGGCGATGAGTTGAGTCACTACTCGTCGGCTACCGCTGACGTGGAGTTCTTGTTCCCGTGGGGGTGGGACGAACTTGAGGGCATCGCAAACCGAACAGACTTCGACCTGAACCGCCACGCTGAGGCATCGGGCGCCAAGCTGGAGTACCACGATCCGGGTTCGGGGGANCGNTACGTGCCACATGTGATCGAGCCGGCCGCCGGCGCGACCCGNACGGCCATGGCCTTCCTCATGTCCGCCTACGACGAGGAAGAGGTCAACGGGGAAGTCCGGACCGTCCTGCGGCTAGATCCGCGCCTCGCCCCTTACCAGGTGGCCGTTTTGCCTCTGTCTAAGAAACCCGAGTTGATCGACCCGTCCAACGAGGTTCTGAGCCTGCTCCAACCCCACTGGATGTGTGATTACGACCAGACCCAGGCCATCGGGCGCCGCTACCGGCGCCAGGACGAAATTGGTACTCCGTTTTGTGTCACCATCGACTTCGACACCCTGGACGATCGGGCAGTGACCGTGCGCGACCGGGACTCAATGGGCCAGGAGCGGGTGGCCATCGACGAGTTGGTGGCTTTCCTCTCGGAGCGGCTTGGGGCCTGATCGGTTCGGAGGGACCGACGGTGACCGACGTGGACAGTCTGGACGGCCTTCGGGCTCTGGTCGCTGAGGCCGAAGCGGCGGGGACGGGCGAAGCTCGTTGGCGGGGCGGGGGGGGCGGCGGTCCGGCACCTGTTTTGGGCGTCC
>PAXM01000047.1 GCA_002714485.1 Acidimicrobiaceae bacterium | reverse complement strand
TTCCCCCGGCGCCCCCCCCCCGGGCCATACAGACGAGCCGCTTCGCGTCGCCTACCTGGCGTACCGCGGCAAGCCCCACTGTGGCGGTCAGGGCGTCTACACCCGACACCTGACGAAGGCCCTCGCCGATCTCGGGCATCACGTCGAGGTCCTGGCCGGCCCCCCCTACCCGGTGCTCGACGAGCGGGTCAGGCTAATCACGCTGCCCAGCCTCGAGTTGTTCAACGACCACTTCCCAATGCGCAAGGCCCGAATCTGGGAGATGAAGTCCAAGTGGGACGTCGCCGAGGCAATGTCGTTCAACACCGGCAACTTCTCCGAACCCATGGCCTTCTCGATGCGCGCCTGGGAGCACCTACGCGGCCGTCGTGGCGATTTCGACCTGGTGCACGACAACCAGTGCCTGGGCTGGGGTCTGCTCCTGATGAAACAGCGTGAACAGTTGCCGGTACTCTCCACCATCCACCACCCGATCACCGTGGACCGCCGACTGGAGATCGAACACGCCCGGACCCGCTGGGAAGAGTTCGGCAAGCGTCGCTGGTACGCCTTTACGAAGATGCAGACTCAGGTGGCCAAGCGGATGACACGGGTCATGACCGTCTCGGAGTCGTCAGCCGGCGACATTGCGGCTGACCACAAGGTCAAGCCGGACCGCATNCACGTGGTGCCAGTGGGCGTCGACCCGGAACTGTTCCTTCCGGTACCCGGAGTGGAACGCGTGNCAGGNCGGATCGTGACCACTGCCAGCGCCGACGTNGCNATGAAGGGCCTGAAATACCTGCTGGAAGCGATCGCCAAGCTACGTACCGAACGCCATGTCGAACTGGTCATCATCGGAAAGCCGAAGGAGGACAGTGCCTCGACGGAGGTGTTCGAGGACCTGGGGCTCACCGACTGCGTGTCCTACGTGCACGGGGTGCCCGACGAACGAATAGTGGAGTTGTATAGCGAGGCCGAACTGGCCTGCGTTCCATCGCTCTACGAGGGATTCTCCCTGCCGGCCATCGAGGCCATGTCCTGCGGCGTACCGCTGGTGTCAACCACCGGCGGCGCCCTTCCGGAAGTCACCGGCAACCACGGCGAGACGTGCTTCCAGGTCCCGCCCGGCGACAGCGACGCCCTGGCAGCCATGCTCCGCACGGCACTGGACGATCCCGATGCCAGGATCCGGGTAGGAGCGGCAGGTCGCCAACGGGTCATCGACCAGTGGAGTTGGCGCCACACCGCACTGCGGACCGTGGAGCAGTACCGAGCCCTACTCGCTGAGACCCACTGACCGATGCTGACCGCAAACTACGACCGTCTAGGCCTGGCCGCCGGTGAGACCGTGCTGGACCTTGGTTGCGGATTCGGACGCCACGCCTACGAAGCCCTGCGTCGAAACGCCCACGTGGTGGCCTGCGACCTTGGGCTGGACGAACTGCGCCAGGTCCGCTCCATCGGCGCCGCCATGCGAGCTGCTGGCGAGTTGTCCGACCAAGTGGTCCTAGAGACAGCCAACGGTGACGCCACCATGCTGCCGTTCGCCGACGGCTCATTCGACCGGATCATCGCCTCAGAAGTCATGGAGCACATCGACGATGACGAGGGCGCTCTAGCCGAGCTGGTGCGGGTGCTTAGACCTGGTGGGGTGCTGGCCGTGACCATCCCAGCCCGCATGCCCGAACGGATCTGCTGGGCCCTGTCAGACGACTACCACGCCCCTAACCAGCCGGGCGGACACGTCCGGATCTACGGTGCCGGCGAGTTGGCTTCCAAGATGGCCACAGCAGGCCTGGAGCCAATTGACGAGCACCGGGTGCACGCCCTCCACAGCCCCTACTGGTGGCTGCGGTGTGCAGTCGGCCCGAACCGACCCGTTGAGGACAGCCTGGCCGTATCGCTCTACCACCGGCTCCTGACTTGGGACATCGAGAAAGCGCCCCTAATCACACGCCTGGCCGAACGGCTACTAGCGCCGGTGCTGGGCAAGAGCCTCGTGCTCTACGCCCGCCGACCCGCCTTGGACAGGGAGCCCATCCATGTCCCTGCCTGAGATTCCGGGAGTTCTGGGAGCCGACCAGTTGGTAGCCACGGCAGGCACCATCGCCGAGTGGCAGCTGCCCAACGGGATGATCCCGTGGATACCGGGCGGCCATGCTGATCCGTGGAACCACATCGAGGCCGCTATGGCCCTGGCGGTGACCGGGCACCTCGACGAGGCCGAGGCCGCTTACCGCTGGCTGGTAGCCACACAGCACGAGAACGGGGCCTGGCACCAGTACTACGTGGCTGACGGCGTTGAGGATCCCAAGTTCGACGCCAACGTGATCGCCTACGTCGCCACCGGGGTTTGGCACCACTGGCTACTTACCGGTGACCGGGGCTTCCTCGAGTCGATGTGGCCGGTCGTGGAGCGGGCCACCGACTTCGTGCTCGACTTGCAGACGCCGCGCGGCGAGATCCTGTGGGCCCGCCATCCCGACGGCACGCCGTGGTCGTTCGCCCTCCTCACCGGCTCGGCCAGCATCTGCCACAGCCTCCGGTGTGCGGTGGCCGTAGCTGAGGAGATGGGCCACGAGCGCCCCGACTGGGAACTGTCGCTGGGTCACCTGGCGCACGTAGTCCGTACCCGACCAGCTGGCGCCTTCGCCCCCAAGGACCGGTGGGCCATGGACTGGTACTACCCGGTGCTGGGCGGGGCGATCACTGGCGACGAGGCTCTGACCCATCTGGCGTCTCGCCGNAACGAGTTCATGATCGAANGTCCTCCTGGAGGTGGCGGCGCTTCACTGGGCGTGAGGTGCGTATCGGACAAGGACTGGGCCACTGCGGCTGAAACCAGCGAGTGCGCAATGGCCCACCTGCTGGCAGGCGACCAAGCCACGGCGATCGACCTATTCCGGGCCACCCTGCCCATGCGGCAAAGCGACGGCCGCTACCTGACGGGGATTGTCTACCCGGGCCTGGTGACCTTCCCGACCGATGAGTGCTCGACGTACACCTCGGCAGCCGTCGTGCTGGCTGCCGACGCCCTCGGCGGCTGTAGCCCAGCGTCCGGCCTGTTCGTCGACCACCGGGGGCTGCCCGACGTGATCGTCGTAGAGGAGCCGTCCCGCAGGGCCCAGGTTCCCGAAAACGACTGAGATCAGATTCCGAGGTCGATCCGGCGAAGCACCCGGAGCGAACCCACGGCGTCCACCGCCGTAAACGCCAGCGACCCCATGGCCCTGCAAAAGATCTCAAATGGCGGGCGACCCCCGTCGGCTGGATCCTCGAACACGTCATGGATGAACAGGAAGCCGCCTATCGCTAGGTGCGGCACCCAGCCCTCGTAGTCCTGATGGGCCGGCTCGGAGCCGTGGCCCCCATCGATGAACAACAAGGCCAGCGGGGTCCTCCACACGGTGGCTACCGACGGCGAGTCGCCCACCAGGGCGACCACAGTGCCCTCGAGGCCAGCCCCGTGGATGGTCCGCCGGAATGCCGGCAAGGTGTCCATCAGCCCGGTGGCTGGATCGACGAGGTCGGGGTCGTGGTGCTCCCAGCCGTCCTGGTTCTCCTCAGACCCACGGTGATGGTCCAGCGCGAACAACTGGCGACCCACGGCCTCGGCAGCCGCCCCCAGATAGCAGGCCGACTTCCCGCAATAGCTCCCGACCTCCAGCCATGGCCCGTCGGGTCCGTTAGTACCCACTTCGGTGGCATGGTCGAACAGGGCCTGCCCCTCGTCGGCGGGCATGAAACCCGGGGCGGCGGCGGCATGGGCCAGTACCTCGGCAGGCCGGCCTTTCGGATCAGTCACCGTGGGTTGGCTCGGCTTCTCCGGTGGCCTCACCCTTGTCTCCCCAGATGACGTGGTGGAACACCAGATAGCGCACGATCCATAGGGCGGCGAACGCCCCGGCGTTGGCCAACTGGACCGAGAGGGCACCGCCGAAGATGGAGTCGACGACGCCGACCACGGCGGTAGACAGGAACAGGCCCGCGAACGAAAGCATCCAAAACGGGGCGATCTCACCAACGGTGTGGCCTCCCTGTTCCTGTTCCCACACGTAGTGGCGACTCAGCCAGTAGGCCGGCCAACTGCTGATGGCGACGGCGGCCATGTTGGCGAACGCGCCGGGCCAACCGATGACGCTGTGGAACAGGAAAAGCAGGGACTGGCCGATAAACACGTTGACCATCGACACCCGGGAGAATCGGATGAGGGTCGTTCCGTATTCACGCCAAAGGCGCGCCGGAAGCGATAGGGGGTTGGCAACCACGGATCGTGAGCCTAACGATCCCCCTCCGTGCCGCCGACCAGACCCGCCGCCAGTTCACGAGCCACGGCGGCCGGTGCCCCCGTCCCGGCAGACAACCCGGAAACCACTCCACGGGAAGCGTCCAACAGTAGATGGTCCACGTGGGACCGCACCTCGGCTCTCCAGCGGTCCTCCCGACGGGCCACAAGGGTGCCGGCGCCATCCAGACTGGCTAGGTGAGCGTCGGTAGCGTCGGCCAGTTCGTCCACCCCAACCCCGGTGGTGGCCACCGTCGACACGACCGCAGGCCTGGACCGCTCATTTGCCTTGGTGTCCTGTCTCCAGCGACCGTGTCCGGTCAGGTCCGAAAGGTCCAGCATCAACTCCAGGTCTCGGCGGACATCGGCGGCGTCAGGCCGGTCAGACTTGTTCACGGCGAACAGGTCGGCCACCTCCAGNAACCCCGCCTTGTTGGCCNGNACAGCATCNCCCATTCCNGGNGTAACCACGACCAGCACGGTGTCAGCNGCNGAGGCCACGTCGACCTCCACCTGGCCCACCCCGACTGTCTCGACCACCACCGGNTCAAACCCAGCGAGTTCCAGCACCCGNACCATGCCGGGNACCGCCAGAGCCAGACCTCCGGCNTGGCCCCGNGTNGCCATGGAACGNATGAACACGCCTGAAGCGGTCGCTTCAGCCATGCGAACCCGNTCGCCCAGNATCGCGCCGCCAGTAAGCGGTGAAGACGGGTCAACGGCGAGCACGGCTGGTCGATGGCCTCGATCGACCAGACGAGTCGTCCANGCGGCCACCAAGGTGGACTTACCGGCTCCCGGTGGTCCAGTCACCCCGACCACGTGGGCACGGTTCGCACCACCACCCGGGATTACGTCATCTCCAATTGCACCACCGTGAAGAGCCGTCCAGGTCCGTTCTGCCACCTCGTCGGCTCCAGGACCTCCCCACTCCACGAGACTCAGCAGGCGGGCGGTCGCCCGACGCTCACCTCCCCGGGCGGCAGCCACCAGGTCGGCGACCGACCTACTTCCTATGGGCGGATTTCCGGCCACAGGGCTCAGCCCCGGGCGTCGGCAGCCGCCCGGACGCAGGCCACGACCTCTTCCGCGGTGGCCCCCGGTCCGAGNACNCCAGCNACCCCGGCGTTTGCCATGGCGGGNAGGTCCTCATCGGGGACGATGCCGCCGATCACCACCGGCACGTCCAATCCTGCGTCGGCCAACGCCTCCACCATNCGGGGCCCCAAAGTGAGGTGCCCAGCATTGAGCATGGAGATACCGACCACGTCAGCATCCTCCTGCTCAACAGCGTCGATGATGGTGTCAGTGGTCTGGCGTAGGCCGAGGTAGACCACCTCCATCCCGCCATCGCGCAGCATCCGGGCCACAACCTTGAGCCCCCGATCGTGACCGTCCAGCCCCAACTTGGCCAGCACCACACGGACCGGGGGGCGTTCCGGCGACCCACTCATCACACCACCACCCGTTCCACGTATGTTCCGAACACGCCCTCCAGCGCGTCAACTACTTCGCCAACGGTGGCCCGAGCCCGGACAGCCTCCAGGAGGGCGGGCATCAGGTTGGTGGTGGACTCGGCAGCATCGGCAGCCACCTGATTCAACGTGGAAGCCACCACCGCGTCGTCACGACCCTGCCGGACGGTGGCCAGCCGCTTGCGCTGGAGCTCCTCCGTCTCCTGTCCAATCCGCAGTAGTCGACGGGCCGACGGGTCGTCACCCTCGGTGAACTCGTTGACACCCACCACGATGCGNTCCCCAGCGTTCACCTCNCGTTCGTGTCGGTANGAGGCATCGGCGATCTCGCCCANGAACCAACCATCNTCGATNCCGGCATACACACCCTCCAGAAGCGACCCGTTCCCCANTTGCTCGAGGTGATCGAACACCTCGGTGGCCTGACGTTCCATCTCGTCTGTCATCCACTCCACGTAGGCGGAGCCGCCCAGGGGGTCGACCACATTAGCTACTCCGGTCTCATGGGCAATGACCTGCTGTGTACGCAAGGCGATGCGGGCAGCGTCCTCGCTGGGGAGAGCAAGAGCTTCGTCAAAGGAGTCGGTGTGCAGGCTCTGGGTGCCGCCCAGCACTCCGGCCAGGGCCTGCAGGGCCACCCGGGCGATGTTCACTTCGGGCTGCTGGGCGGTGAGCGACACGCCGGCGGTCTGGGTATGGAAGCGCAGCTTCAAGCTGCGTTCATCGGTGGCACCGTAGCGGTCACGCATCCAACGAGCCCAGATNCGACNGGCGGCCCGGAACTTCCCGACCTCTTCGAAGAAATCGCTNTGACTGTTGAAGAAGAAGCTGAGACGGGGGGCGAAGTCGTCGACGTCCAANCCAGCGGCCAACGCNGCCTCCACGTAAGCGAACCCGTTGGCCAGGGTGAAGGCCAGTTCCTGGGCGGCCGTCGAGCCNGCCTCCCTGATGTGGTAGCCGGAGATCGACACCGGATTCCAGCGGGGCATTTCGGCGGTGGTAAAGCCGATGACGTCGGTGACCAGGCGTACCGACGGCCTGGGNGGAAAGATGTACTCCTTCTGGGCCTGGTACTCCTTGAGGATGTCGTTCTGGAGGGTGCCGGCAAGGCGCCCCCNCTCGACCCCTCCCTCCTCGGCGACGNCNACGTACATGGCCAANAGGATGGGGGCCGGGCCGTTGATGGTCATCGACGTCGAGACGGNCCCCAGGTCGATNCCGGCGAACAGGTCGGCCATGTCCTCCACGGTGTCGACGGCCACNCCGGCCCGACCGACCTCGCCGAGGGCCCANTCATGGTCCGAGTCGCGGCCCATGAGCGTCGGCATGTCNAACGCTGTGGAGAGGCCNGTGCCGCCAGCGGCCAGTAGTTCAGCGAAGCGGGCGTTGGTGTCGGTTGCCGTGCCNAAGCCGGCGAACATTCGCATGGTCCACAGGCGAGTCCGGTACATCTCGGCGTGCACGCCGCGGGTGTAGGGAAACTCTCCGGGGGCAGGACCGTCTCCGTAGACGGCTTCAACGGGGATGCCCGACAGGGTACGGAACCGGGATGCGGAAGACGATGAGGAGTCCATCTAGACAGATTACTCGGACTTCCGACTATCTGCCACCCCAGTATTTCGCTACCATGCCTGGATGCCCCTCCCATTCGACCCAATCACCGAGGCCCGACGTAACTGGGAGGCGCGCGGCTGGGACGCCGTGGACGCCATGACCGCAGCAACGTCGATCACCCGGGCCCACCAGATCCTCCTCAAGCGGATCGATACGGTCCTCGAACCGTTCGGCCTTGTGTTCAGCCGATTCGAAGCTCTCGCCCTGCTCTCGTTCACCCGGACCGGCGCCCTGCCCCTAGCCCGGATCGGTGAACGCCTCCAGGTGCACCCGACGAGCGTCACCAACACCATCGACCGCCTGGAGGCTGACGGGTTGGTGGCCCGAGTCCCCCACCCCACTGACCGACGGGCCACGTTGGCCGAGATCACCCCCGCCGGAAGGTCCCTGGTAACCGATGCCGCTAAGGCCCTGGCCGCCAAGGCCTACGGCCTCGAGGGAATGGCCGGGACCCACCTCAGTACCGTGGAACGGAGCCTCCGTTCGCTCCGCTCCGCCGCGGGCGACTTCTGAGCTGGGCCACCCTCGAAAGGGCACACTCCCGTAGGGTCCATCTCGTGATCGTCTCCACCGTCATCGGCTTGGCCGCCCTTGTGGTCGGTCTGATCATCGGGTGGCCGGTGCTGGTAGCGCTATCAATCATCTTCACCATCGTGCAGTTCGTGATGCTGGCGGCCAAGACCGCCGTGGAACGCAACGACATGAAGGTCGCCGAGCGCCTGGCCGAGAAGCAGGCCCGCCACCAACGCGACTGACCTGACTGGGACCGATTGGTCCCACCGGCCCAGAATGGGACAGGCTGGCGTCATGACTGACACCGCCACGCCCACAGCACGACCGGCCGAGATAGCCGCCCACCCGAAGTTGAACATCGTCTACCGGACGGATCCCAACCGGATCACCCCACTCCTACCTCCGGGCATTGAGCCGACCGGCAGTCCGAACGTGTACCTCGGGATCTACTGCGTACCCGTGCGCAATGAGCCTGAGTACGGCGTGTCGACCAAGGTCAACGCCACGTGGAACGGCATCGAGGGCCAATACTCCTTCGGCATCGGCATCGACCAGGAGTCGGCGATCTTCATCAGCGCCGAAACCAACGGCCAACCTAAGTTCCCGTGCACCACCCGCTACTTCCGGCTCGGTGACCGCATCGAAGCTGCGTGCACCCACCAGGGGTACACGTTCCTGGAGTTCCGGGGCACTGTCTCCGGCGAGGAAACCGTTGACGGGTCTGACGTCATCCACGACGAGTGGTGGACCAAGTACTCCCGGGCCATCGGTGGTACTGAGGGCGAGTGGGACTTCCCACCGCACGTGGTGCAGGTCCATCAGGTCAGTGAACCGGTGCACGTCGAGACCCTGGACGCCGACCTGGTTCTGCGGGACAGCCCATGGGACCCATACAACGAATTGCTTCCCATGGAGGAACTGGTCGGGGCCCGCCTGGTGACCTCACGTCACAAGGACCGGTCGATCACCAACGCCGGACCGCTGGATCCGGAGGCCTTCTGGCCGTTTGCCGACACCATTGGCGGGTCGCGTTGGCCCGGTGAGCGTGGTGGACCAAAGCCCACCTGGTGAAAGAGACGCTCCACCCGTGCTGAGCAGGTTCGACGACTACCCCATCCACCAGACGCCCGAGCCGCTCGCCACGCCGGCGTCCAGCGACAAGGACGTTTACGAGCGCTACTGGTTCAACGGCTACTCCACGGCAGGAGACCTGTACTTCGGGATCGGCACTGCCCTGTACCCGCACCTGGGCATCCGGGACTGCGGCATCAGCCTCCTCGTGGACGGGGTGCAGCACGCCTTTCACGCATCTTGTCGAGCCAAGGGCGACCCGGCTGACCAGGTCGTGGGTCCATTCCGACTGGAGATCCTCGAGCCGATGCGCTCATGCCGGGTGGTGCTCGACGACAACGAAACCGGTGTGGCCTGTGACCTGACCTACGAGGGGCGGACCGGCAACGTGGAGGAACCCCGGCACCACTGGGGTGGCGCCATCCGCCGCAGCATGGACACCACCCGCTTCACCCAGATGGGTCGGTGGACGGGCTGGATCCAATTCGACGGCCACCGCATCGAATTCGACCCGGCCACCACTCGCGGTACCAAGGATCGCTCGTGGGGAATCCGCCCGCTGGACGGCGGCGACCGCCGGGGTGCACCGGCACCGCCCGACCGATCCAGCCTTTTCTTCCTCTGGGCACCACTGAACTTCGACGACCTCTGCGTCCACTACCAACTGTTTGAGGACTCCCTTGGACGGCCCCTCTCCTCGGTGGGGGCCCTCATGCCCACCTACGACGCGCTGGACGATCTACCAGGTATCGAGGACCCAGCGGCCCGCCACATGCGGGCCCATGAGCACCGCCTGCAGTTCGACGCTGGCAGCCGACTGGCCCATAGTGCCGACCTCTCGTTCACTGCGGTGGACGACGGCTCACGCCACGAGTTCCATCTGGAACGGATCTTCACCTTCCGAATGAAGGGCATTGGCTACAACCACCCCGAATGGGGCCACGGTGCCTGGAAGGGTGAGTTGGCCATGGCTTCGGAGAAGTGGGACGTGGACACTGTCGACGACCAGGCGTTTGAGAACCAGCACTGCCAGCACCTGATGCGGGCCACCCTGGGCGACCGGGTGGGCATCGGTGTGCTCGAGCAACTGTGCATTGGGCCCTACAAGCCCTACGGATTCGAAGGGTTCGTCGGCCGCTCCGGCTGAGCTCAGCTGGCCGGGGTCTCCCCAGTGCCAGCAGCCCTTGCCCGGTGGCGAGCGGCGCGGCCGGACCGAGCCGGTGACGAGACAGGTGTCGCCGAGTGATCGAACCGTCGGTACCAGGCTCGGAAAGTTGAAAGGTCAGCTCGGGTGGGCCCCAAGTCCGGGCACTGCTTGTCGCTGGTCGTCCGGACCATCACCGAGAACCCGTCTACCGGGGTCACATACACCGCTTCGTCCGCGCCATCAGGCAGCCGAACGACCAGCATGCCCGGACCGTGCACTCTCGCCTGCGACCCGTCTGGCCCAGTTCCCAGCCACGTGCCGGGGTCGTCAGCGGAAGGCTCACCGTCGATCGCCCCGGCGCTGGCCAGGATTCCGACCAGTACGTCCTCGGGATGCCCTAGACGGGTCTCCAGTTGATAGCCGGTCTCAGGAGTGGCTTGATATCGGATCTCAGCGCCGGCATCTGCGGCAGCATCGAGAACGAGCGGCAGCGAGGCCGGTGGCTCACCATCACGACCGTTGAACGCCCAAACGGTGCCGCCGACCACCTTGGTGGGCCACACCCTCAACCGGGCCGTCTCCGGGATAAGACCGTCCGCGGCCGACGTGCATGCCCCACCGTGGTCGAAGCACCAACCGTGCAGAGGGCACACCACCCCGTCATCGTCGATCTGTCCGCCAGCGGCCAGGTCGGCACCCAGATGCGGGCAGACCGAATGGGTGACCAGCGCCTGACCGCCCGGCGTCCGTCCTACAGCCAGATCCTGACCGAACACTGCCAGCGGCACGAGGGCGCCCACGGGGAGCTCGTCGACTACGGCCACGGCGAACCAGCCCACCGGAAACAGCGGCCGGTGCAGCGACGGCCTAACCACCCCGGCTACCCCTCCTCGTCGTCGGGCAGTCCGTCCCCGGCGTCGAAGTCGTCAGGGTTTCCGGCTACTACCGGGAGGAGAGCCTCAGCGGCCACCATCGGGTTGGGGAACTCCTTGACGCCAGAGACCTTCCCATCACGGAACCGCCAGAGGGCGATGTAAGTGTTTCGATAGGGCCTGCCGGTGTGCGTCACGTGGCCATCGGACTCGTATTCGACTACCAGCAAATCGGGATCCAAGCACTCGTGCACGGCCGTCAGCGAGAGGGTGAACACGAAGGTGCCCAGTCGCGACGCCAGATAGGCGCCGATTTCGCAAGCGCCGTCGAGCCGCACCGGCGGGTCGGCGAACGGGAGCTCGAGGATCCAGTCCGAGGTGTAACACCCGGCCAGTTCGCCCGCTCGATCGGTCCCGAACAGCGAGACGACATGCTCGAGCAACGCCCGGTTGGCTGCCCGTCGTTCGGCCTGGTCGCCCGCTGCACGATTGTCGGACACCTCAGCCACGACTCAGTCCCGATACGACGGGTCGTCGCGGTCGAGCAGCGTCTTCTGCTCGGCGAAGTGGGCCACACCCTGGTCGGTATACCGGGCCCACATGCGCGACACCGAGGCAGCCAGGTCATCGTCCATGGGGCGGAGCGGCCGGCCGGTACCGAGGGCCAGAACGACGCTCCGGCACGCCCGCTCCAGGTAGTACAGCTCCTCGAAGGCGTGGGCCACTGACTCGCCGACCACCGTCACGCCATGGTTGCCCATCATCATCGCCGCATGGCCCACCAGCGCCCCGGCCACCCGGGCCCCCTCGGCCGGATCGTCGGGCGGGCCGGAGATCTCCATGTCGTAGACCATGCGACCCCAGAAGCGAGCGGTGGCCTGGTCGATGGGCGGAAGAGTGGGATCAGCGAGCCCAGCCAGCGCTGTGGCGTACGGGGGGTGGCAGTGCAGCACAGCCCGGGCCGTGGGAATGCGCTGGTGGATGGCACCGTGGATGCACCAGGCCGAGGGATCCGGCGCGTCGGGACGCTCCATGGTCGACGGATCGTCGGCATCCAGCAAGACGAGCTCGCTGGCCCGCACCAGGCTGAAGTGCCGCCACTTCGGGTTGCAGAGGAACTTCTTCCCGTCGGCCGAGACCGCCGCGCTGAAGTGATTGCTAACCGACTCGTGCAGGTCCATCCGGGCAGCGATCCGGAAGGCAGCAGCCAGATCGACCCGGATCTGGGCCTCGTCCAGTTCGCCAAGAACAGCCGGGGCATTGAGAACGGTCATGGTCCCAGTCTGGTCCAGTTCAGCCGTCGATACGAGCCCCGGATGGTCCGGCGGCCCGGCTCAACGGCTGCTGAGCTTGAGGTCTGTGCTTCCCACAGGCCGTCGCCGATGAAGTTAACGCTGATCACGGTGAGCGAGACAAGCACACCCGGTCCGACGACCCCCGTACCGGGGTCAGGTTGATGAAGTCCTCGCCGTACAGCAGCCGACCCCACCTCGGGAAGTCCGACGGGAAACCGAGACCCAAGAACAAAGGCGTCGACTAGGTGATGCTGGCGACCACCATGCCGCCGATGCCGGCCATGCAGTGATCGGCGGCCTGCACCAGGTCATACCGGTGCTCATCGAAGAGATCCGGCGTAGACGGGGCTGACCGGTACCCAGCCCCGGACGGAATTGACCATCCAAACCCAGTCTGCCCGATCCAGATCGGAACGCGGGATCACCTGCTCGACCACCTCACCGTCGGCCAGAAGCTGGGCACGAAACGTGCCCGGGAGCAGACCACACGTGACGGGTGGGGTGACGAGCCGGCCGTCCAACCGCACGACCAGATTGCCCATGGTCGTCTCGGTGAGCTCGCCAACCTCGTTCCAGAGCAGCACGTCCGGCGCTCCGGGAAAGCGGGCACGAGCGTCGTCATAAACCTCGCGCACGGTCGTCTTGTGGAACAGGAACTCGTGGCCACTGGGCACCGGTTCCGCGTCAATCGGAATGTCCCACGCCCCGGTCGTCGGCTCCGGGGCTTCAGCGACCTGGAGTTCCACCCCTCCGTCGGGAGCACCCAAGAGTCGAAGGCATCGGGGTGCGTCGGCATCCACGCGGTCAAGTAGTCGGTCGACCCCCTCGACATCGAACTCGAACCCGAAGTGATCGGCCGAGGCGGCCATGCGATCCATGTGCCGCCTCCGGAGGGCGACCCCTCCTTCCGGCGTCCAGGCCATCGTCTCGAGGAGCCGGAAGTCGGATCTGGCCCGTCCCAGCACCCGGCTCTTGTGCTCCACCTCGGTCCACTCCTCATCTGGATTTGAGTCCCGGACGATGCCGCCACCGACTCCGTACTCGGCAGTGCCGAGTTCCCGGTCGATCCATACGGTCCGGATGGCGATGTTGAACTCCATCGTTCCGTCCGGCGCCAGAGCGCCGATGGCTCCGGTGTAGATGCCGCGACCGTCACCTTCCAACGCCTCGATGATCTCGCTGGTACGTACCTTCGGCGCGCCGGTTATGGAGGCTGCGGGAAACAGCGCCCCGAACACCTCGGCCAGTCCGGCGTCGGAGTCGGCCACGACGGTCGAGGTCATCGTGTGGAGTGTGGGATAGGTCTCCACCGTGTGCAAGGCAGGAACTCTGACCGTGCCGTACTCGGCAATCCGGCCGAGATCGTTGCGCACCATGTCCACGATCATCGTGTTCTCGGCCAGGTCTTTCTCGGAACGCGCCAGGTGGGCCGCTGCCAGCCGGTCGAATTCGGGATCCGCGTGGCGGCCGATCGTGCCCTTCATCGGGCGCGAGGTGAGGCGACGTCCCTCCTTCCGGACAAACAGTTCGGGCGATGCCGAGCAGACCGCCCGGTCGCCCAGGTCTAGATACGCCCCATGGTCGGCCCGCTGGGCTCGGATCAGGTCTCCGAACAGCCCCAGCGGGTCTCCGCTGAAGGACGACCGGAGCCGGATCGTGTAGTTGACCTGGTATGTCTCGCCGGCGGCAATGAGCTCCTGCACGGTCCGTATCGACGTCAGGTAGGCGGGCCTAGAGCGGTTGGGTGTCCAGGGGCCTACGTGGTAGCCGCCAGTGGCCGACGGCCGGCCACCTGGCCCGCCGCCAGCGGACTTCGGAGCGTCGAACACTCCGAAGGAGACGAGTGGACACCGTGGCAGGCGGGCTGCCCGGACGGCGCCGTCGAAGGCCGGACCGGCGTCGTAGGAGACCATGCCAACCACCCAGCTGCCATCGGCAGCGGCCCGCTCGGCGGCCTTCATCACCGCCGGTACATCGCTCAACTCGTTAGCAAAGATGGTCCGGCGCGGCGAGTCGAACGAGAGCCACACCCGCTCACCGTCAAGGGGGAACTGCAACACCGCCCGCTGCACCTCAGATCCCATCAACGGTTCAGGCCCTGAGTCTGTCCCAGATGTCGTGCTCGGCCGTGTCGATAACGGTGTAAGCCACCCCAAGCGCCCCGTCACGCGGCGCCGACTTGCTGCCCGGCACCACGGTGCGTGTAGCGAACTCAGGCTGGTGGTTGACGGTGTCACCGCAGGCGTGCCCCACCTCAGACAGGGCGTCGTACTCGCAACAGACGACCACCCGTGGACCCGACGTTCTCGCCGTGGCCTCGACGCCCATGTCTAGCCCGTGACGGGGATAGATCACTTCGAAGCCGTTACCCCCAGAAACGAGTTCAGGCGTTCCGACGCCTTGAACACCTCGTATGCCGGCTCGGGGTTCTCCTACATCCACTGCGAAAGATCCCGGAATTCGGTTTCGACCAGCCCGAACACCTTCCGGGCCGCAACCTCACTCGAAGCCTCGGTGACCGTCGTGTCTGTCATCTGGCGGAACGTATCAGCCAGTCAGAGAACGAGGCGATAGACGTTGGTTGATCGTTCTTGGAAGCCAAGCCGCTGGTAAAGCCGGTTGGCGGCCTCCCGCGACGGGCGCGACGTCAGGTCCACGGTGGTGGCGCCCTCCCCGCGTGCCCACTCGATAGCCGCCCGGTTGAGCGTCTCGCCGACCCCGCGACCCCGTGCCGCCTCGTCAACGACCACGTCCTCGATCCATGCCCGCAGGCCAGTCGGGATACGGAACACGACCAACGTCATGCTCCCCAGGATCGCCTCCTCACCGGCGACCACAGGATCCACGGCTAACAGCAGAACCGAGGCGTCCGAGGAGACAATGGCCTCCAAAGCGTCAACATCCGGCGGAGGGTTGGAGTTCGACAATTGCGGAATTAGCCGGGCCATGGCGGCCACCAGCGAGTCGTTCACCTCAGTGGCCTCATGCACCTCAATCGCCTGCCGCTCACCGGTCATGGCCACCGATCCTAGAACTCCGACCCCGATCACCACGGGCGGGAGGGGGACGGTGAGTCCGGGCGCGCGGCGAACCGTGTCTCGTTACCCTTCGACCCAATGCCCGCCGACCCCGCACCGCACCTGTTCTGGCACGTCGACGCAATGCCCGTGGATCTGCGATCTCCAGTCCTGCTCGCCGCCTTCGAGGGCTGGAATGACGCCGGCGAAGCCAGCTCCACGGCCGCCCGCTACATCCGGGACCACTACGAGGCCGTCCACGTTGCCACTATCGAAGCTGAGGACTTCTTCGACTTCACCGTGGCCCGCCCCAGCGTCCGTCTGGACGAGGACGACACGCGTCAGATCATCTGGCCATCCACGTCGATCCACGTAGCCCGCGTGCCCGATGCCGACCACGATCTGGTCTGCGTCGTCGGCCACGAACCCCAGCTACGGTGGCGGACCTTTGTGGACCATGTCGCCCATACCGCCGAGGTGCTGGACGCCGCGATGGTCTGCACGCTGGGGGCCCTGCTGACCGACGTCCCTCACACCCGCCCCACCCAGGTTTACGGCGGCACCGACGACGCACACCTGGCCGAACGCCTAGACCTGTCGCCATCGACCTACGAGGGGCCGACGGGCATCGTGGGCGTGCTGGCCTCCGGCCTGCGGGAGCGCGGTGTGATGACGGCATCATTCTGGGCCAGCGTGCCCTCCTACGTTTCCAACGCCCCGTCCCCCAAGGCGGCACTCGCACTTGTGGACCGCCTCTGTCGGATATTTGAGGTGGATGTNCCTCGAACCGACCTGCAGATCCTGGCCGACGACTACGAACGCCAGGTCACAGAACTGGTGTCCGAGGACGACGAGACGATCGACTACGTGGCGCAACTGGAGACCGACTTCGACGAGGGGACAGCCGACGACCCAGACCGCCTGGTGGCCGAGGTCGAGGACTTCCTCAGGAACCAACAGGGGAACTAGCCCCCGTCGCCCTCCTCNNGAGACCCCTCCCACATGGGCTCTCGCGGNTGGTCGAACCAAATNTCCACTTCCTCGCCCCGGATGGCGGCGAACGANTCGTCCACCCACTCGACGGGCAGGGCATGNCCCTCGGGCAGCGATCCCTCGGCGAAGAAGCCCACGTCGAGACACTCCAGAGGGTGGGCCGCCAGTTCACCACCGGTCATCCGNCAGTGGAAGACCAGTGAGTAGAGCGGTATGCCNGTAATNCCCAGACGTAGCCCGTCNAGGATGGCTATCGGGCGCACCACCTCNCAGTGGATGCCCGTCTCCTCGAGGACCTCCTTGACCACCACCTCGGCCGGCGAATAGCCGACGTCGGCCCACCCAGTCGGATACAGCCACACCCCGGATCCNGACCGCTGCACCAGCAGCATCTCGCCGGCGTCGTTGCCGACTACCGCACCGACGGTCACCTTGGGGGTGACGTAGCCCTTGACGCCTCGGCCCACGGTGTCAAACCACTCCTGGACCAGGTCTGCGGAGTCCACCGCGCTTCCCGACAGGGCATCGGCCCGGGACCGGATNTCGGCGGCCACGTGGAGAATCTCCTCATAACGCTCCCGCTCGTAGAGCGACTCGGTGAAGCCCATGCCAGTTCGGGCCGACGCCGCCAGGGCTTCGGCCCATCGCAACAAGTCGGCCTGATTCGGTGGTCGCTTGCCTTCGGAGGTCACAGACCCACCGTAGGCGGGCTACGCCACCGGTCAGAAGTCAACGGCCACCCAGCGCAATATCGACAGTTCGACCTCGGCGAGATGTTCAGGGTCGGTGATCTTGGCGCCCGAAGAATCCCGGACGTAAAAGGCGTCGATCACGTCCGAACCGAGGGTCTGGACGCGAGCCCGGACGATATCGAGATCCAACTCGGCGAAGGCCCGAGTGATTCGGTANAGCACGCCCACCCCGTCNGGGCATGTCACCTCCAACACGGTGGCCGTGGCCGAGGAGAGGTTGTCAACAGTCACCGTTGGCCGTGCAGGACGAGCAGCCAGACGGATGGGTCGNTAGGTCCGGGACCGGTCGCCCAGACGGGCGGTNAGGGCCAGGCGNCCGGCCAGGGCCTTGTCNACCTGTTCAGCGATNCGAGGCCAGTCAGGNTCNCCGCCCAGGACCGAGCCGACCCGGAACACCGACAGGGCCCGCCCGTGCTCGGAGTGGGCCGAGGCGCCGAGCACGTCGGCACCGTTGAGGGCCAGGACCCCAGCCACCCTGGCGAAGGTTCCCGGGCGGTCGGTTGCCACCACCGTGAGCTCCCGTCCCTCNCCACGCACNAGGAACGTGCCGTCATCGAGGAGAGCCTGCTGGTCGGCATTGGGAAACGAGCCTCCNANCACCTCGCCCACGTCGCCACCACCGAGCACGTGCGAGGTGCGCTCCACCAACTCCCGTACCAAGCCGGCCTTCCANTTGCTCCAAGCTGANGGGCCNGTGGCNATCGAGTCGGCCTCGGTCAATGCCCCGAGCAAGCCGAGCAACACCGTGCCGCCCACAGCGTCAGCCACCTGGCGGATGGTGCCGTCGTCATCGAGGTCCCGNCGTGTAGCCACGTCAGGNANCAGCAAATGGTGTTCNACCATGGCCACCAGCANGTCGACGTCCTNNCCGTCGAAGCCCATGCGGGTGGCGATNCCGGCCAGCAGGTCTNCACCCACCTCGGTGTGGTCNCCCGGATACCCCTTGCCNATGTCGTGGAACANGGCACCCACCAACAACAGGTCGGGTCGGTCCACCCGGTCAACCAGGCGCGACGCCTCGGCCGCGGCCTCCATCAAATGCCGGTCGACAGTGAACCGGTGGTACGCGTTGCGCTGCGGACGGGACCTACACGGCTCCCACTCCGGCACCAGTAGCACAAACAGCCCGACGTGGTCGAGGTCCTCGATGACGGGCACGGCGGCCGAGCCTGCGGCCAGCAGCTCCACGAACAGGTCACGGGCCTCGGTGGGCCACGGCACGGGCAGGGGCGCGGCACGGTCGGCGAGGCGCTCCAGAGAGCTTCGCTGCAGGTACGCCTCGTGGCGGGCTGCTGCCACCGCACACCGAAGCACGAGGAGCGGGTCGTCTAAGTCGGCGTCGTCGGTCAGTTCCAGGCAACCGTCGTCGAGCACCAGACCCGACGCCACCTCCTGACGACGGATGCCCGAGATCATCTTCATCGGCCCTCGTCGACGCGAAGCCCGAAGGGTCTGACGAGCCGACCCCTCACCGATCCAGGCGATGGTCCGTCCGGCAAACGACACCTCGGCCATCAGGACGTCGGCATCGGCCATACCAAGCGCGGCGGCCACGTCGTCCTGGAGTTCCAGCAGAAGCTTGTCTGAGCGCTGGCCAGTCAAGCGGTGGAGTTCGACGCGCACGGCCAACAGCGTCTCAAAGGCGGCAGCCAGCCCAGCGGCCTCGGACTCCCGCAGGTTGGGCGCTGTGGCCTGTTCCACCCAGAGCAGGCTGTGGACGTCACGCAAGCCACCTCGTGCCTCCTTGAGGTCAGGTTCGAGCAAAAACGCCACCTCGCCGAACCGGGCGTGCCGCTCAGCAACCACTCCTTGAAGTTGATCGAGATTCTGCCGGGAACGATCCTGCCACTGAGCTAGCGCCGCGGTGGCCAGCTCAGCGGCTAGAGCGGACCCTTCGTCCGAGCTGGCCGCCACCTCCCGGGAAGCCAGGAGGCTGGTGGCCGTCTCGAGGTGCTCGGCTCCGACCTCCAGGAGTTGGGCCACCGTGCCCACCTGATGGCCGAGCTTCAGGCCGGCATCCCACAGCGGGTACCAGATCCGTTCGGCTACGCCAGCCACGTCCAGGCCTGAAGCGTGTACCAGGACTACATCTAGATCGCTGCCCGGACACTGCTCACCCCGTCCGTATCCACCGATGGCGACCAGAGCCACCCCGGCCGGCACCTCGGCAGCTTCAAAGACACTGGCCAGGTATTCGTCGAACCGACGGGTCAGCGCAGTGCAGAACGCTGGGCCCCGGAGGGACCGGTCGTCCTCCAGATCTGAGGTATCAAAAGCAGGCACGGCGCGAACCGTAGTGACGAGACCGAGCCGTCCAACGCGTGGCCGTCCGGCCACGACCGAACCCTTCGGCTTCTAGTTGTAGGCCGACTCGGCGTGAACCCGCTGGTCAAGGCCTGCTAACTCGGTCTCCTCGTCGACCCGGAGGCCGACCACGGCGTCCAACGCCTTGACGATCACCCAGGTCACACTGAATGAAAACACGACCACTGAACCGATGGCCACCGCCTGGTCCAGGAACAGTTCGATTCCTCCACCGAAGAACAGGCCGTCGTCGAATCCCCCACCGGGAATGGCACTGGCATCGGCGAACAGGCCAAGCAATAGACCGCCGAGGATGCCGCCCACTCCGTGGATGCCCACCACGTCGAGACTGTCGTCGAAGCCGAACCGGGTCTTGAGGGTGAGCGCCAGGTAGCAGACGATGCCAGCCACGAGGCCGAACACGATCCCGGCTAGGCCACCCACGTAGCCGGCAGCCGGGGTAATGGCCACTAGGGCGGCGACCACGCCCGAGGCGGCACCCAACGAGGTGACCTGCCCATCACGGAGCTTTTCGGCAGTCATCCAACCGACCATGCCGGCTGCGGCGGCAAGGAAGGTGTTGAGCAAGGCCTGCACGGCCTGTCCGTTGGCAGCCCCGGCCGAGCCGGCGTTGAAGCCGAACCAGCCGAACCACAGAATTGCCGTGCCGATCATCACCAACGGCATGTCGTGCGGCGGCATGGCCTCGGTCGGCCATCCTTTCCGCTTCCCTAGGACCAGCACGAAGGCCAGAGCGGCCACGCCGGCGTTCACGTGGATGGCCGTTCCACCCGCGAAGTCCAGAGCGCCGTTGCCGTGCTGCCAACCGCTGTACACCCAGTAGGTGACGGGGCTGTAGACGAGTACCAACCAGACGGGCACGAACAGGATCCACGCCGAGAACTTGAGCCGATCGGCCACCGCGCCGGAGATGAGCGCCGGGGTGATCGAGGCGAAGGTCATGAGGAAGGCCACGAACACCAGGCCCTCTGTGTCTCCGGCCATCCCCTTCAGGCCGACGAAGTCGAAGTTGCCGATCCAGTCACCACCAAAGAAGCCATCACCGTCGGGTGAGTTGCCGATGGAGTACGAGACCAATACCCACACCACGGGCACGATGCCAATGCAGTACATGTTCATCATCAGCATGTTGAGCACGTTCTTGGACCGCACCATCCCGCCGTAGAACAGGGCCAATCCCGGCACCATGAACACGACGAGGGCTGTGCTGGTCAGCATCCAAGCAATGTCACCAGAATCCATCGGAGAGAGTCCTTTCCTGAAGCCTGCAGACTGCGGGCGCTCTGTGGTCAGCGAAAGGATCGCCCAACGGGATCACACGACCGTCACGTGCGTGTTTCGGGACCGTGAACTGTTCTGGTTACGAGTTGTCCTCGTCAAGGTCTCCGCCGAGGTGACGACGCCGGTGAGCGAAGGCCTTGGCCGCACCCCAGGCCAGGCCGGGGCCTTGCAAGGCGGGATTCACATCGGCGAACGCGGCGGGGGTCAGGTCGTAGGGGTCGTCGGGGAACATTCGCTGGGCGTCGGCGTCGCGTTCCACCGGTCGAACACCAGCGTCGTGCAGCAGGTCTGTCGGAAAGCGGACAGCACCACGGATCACGGCCAGGGGCCCAGTCCATTGCTCGTCGACATCGGCAGCCAACAACGTCCGTAGGCGCTCGCCCACCTGATCGGCCGCTGCCCGCCCGGCCGCGACGACTTTTTCCGGAGGGACCACCCTCCCTGGCATCGACCGCTCGGCCACGCACCGTTCGACCCACCCGGGGAGGGTGGCCACCACCCCGACGATCAGCGCCTCGGCCAACTCGGCTAGACGGGCGTCTGAATCGGCGGCTGGCCCGGTGGCCGGATCAGGCTCCATCAGGGGCCAGGGCGGCGTTGAGGTTACCGGACCGTAGGCCCTCGAGGTCCAGGGTCACATACTGGTAACCCGAGGCGATGACCGCGGCCACCACCGCACCCCGTCGGTCGACCACGTCGGCCAAGCGGTCGATGGGTACCTCGATACGGGCCGTGTCGTCGTAGTGACGGATACGCAGGTCGTCGAACCCCAGTCTCCGCAGGGCGGCCTCGGCCCGCTCCACCCCGGACAGCACGTCGACGGTGACCTCAGTCCCGTAGGGCACCCGAGACGCTAGACAGGCGGCGGCCGGCTTGTCGGCAGTGCGCAGGCCCAACCGTCGGGAACAGGCCCGAACCTCATCCTTGGTCAGACCGGCCTCCACCAACGGGAAGCGTGCCCCCCGGTCAATGGCCACCCGCTGGCCGGGACGGGGATCACCCAGGTCGTCGACGTTCACGCCGAGCACCACGGTGGCTGACTCGGCTTCGGCGATGGGGACCAGAACATCCATCAGGGCGTCCTTGCAGTGGGCACAACGGTCGGCGTCGTTGACCCGGTAGGCGGCGTGGGTCATCTCATCGGTCTCCACGGCCGACCAGCGCAGACCCAACTCTCCGGCCAGCGCCTCGGCGTCGGCCCGCTCATCGGCGGCCAACGAGGGCGACACGGCGGTGACCACGTGGACCCGTTCCGGACCCAGTACAGCGTTGGCCGCGTGGGCCAACAGGGCGGAGTCGGCGCCACCGGAAAAGGCCACGACCACCCGGTTGATGTCAAGGAGAATCTGCTCTAGGGCATCGGGAACCGGTTCCTTAGGGATCCGCTCCACCGGGATGCGGGCCACGATCAGGTACAGCCCACCCGGGCCAGGACGACGTCCAATTCGTCGACCATTCCGGTGTAGAAGGTACCGAAATCGCCGTACCGAGCCGAGGCCCGGTCGTAGCGCATCGTGTAGACGACGTCCTTGAGGTCGTCGGGGTGCTGGCCGAACAGGGTCACCCCCCACTCGAAGTCGTCGATGCCCGTGGAACCGGTCACCACCTGGAGGATGCGGCCGGCGAACTTCCGCCCTGAGGTGCCGTGCTCCATCATCAGTTCATAGCGGTCGTCGTAGGGCAACTCGAACCAGTTGGCACCCACTTCACGAGTCTTGGACATCGGGTAGAAGCACCACGCCGGCTTGCCCTCAGGCGGGAGTTCCGGATTTAAACGGGCCCGTTTCATCTCGTCGGGCACGCCCTGGGCGTACTCGGACACCTCGGTGAGGCTTAGGTAGCTGTCGACCACCTCGAGACCGGCTGCCACCAGCCCGGTCTGCAGGTCGCGCAACCGCCACAGGTCGGTACCCAGAGCCATGACGGCCAAGTCGGCCTTGTGACCGAGGATGGCCACCGGAACCACCTGGTCGCCGGCTGCAGTAGCCGAATCCACGGTAGACCGCACGGCGCCGGCGTCGGAATGGCCACAGACCTTCAGAAACAGATGCAGGACGACCAGGCCGTCGGACGGGGAGACGGGTTCGCTCATCACAGCGAGTCTACGGAGCGGCTCCTGATGCGCTGTCAGTCGCCGGTATAGAGATTCAACCGATCTCCGCGGGCGAAACCCGCCAACTGCAGGTTGGCCGTCCGAGCCGTTTCAACGGCCAGGGCTGATGGACCGCTGACAGCCACCAGACAGGCGAAGCCAGCAGCCCACGCCTTCTGGGCCATCTCAAAGGAGGCCCGACCACTGACCCAGAGGCCCAGGTCGCTAGCTGGCAGGCGCTCGTCCATGTACAGGCGTCCAACCACCTTGTCCACCGCGTTGTGGCGACCGATGTCCTCTCGCAGCACCAACGGCTGACCGGTGCGGTCGAAAGCCATCGCGGCGTGTACCGCTCCGGTGGTCGAGAAGAGGGCCTGCCCATCGACGCGATCCGACATGGCAGCCAGGACCTCGACGTCGAACGGCTCGACATCCAGTGGGCGGAGGCGCTCGCGGAGTTCGTCGATGGCTACGGTCCCGCAGATCCCGCACGACGAGGAGGCCGGACCGAGGCGGGGCGTGGGTGTCGGTGCCCGGCCACCTGTGTCCACGGTGACGTCGTTGAACTCGGCCTCCATGGCCAGGCCCTGTCCGCAGTAGCGGATGGCGTGGATCGGGGTATCGGACAGTACGCCCTCGGTGACGCAGAACCCGACGGCTAGTTCGAAGTCATCTCCAGGGGTGCGCATGGTGGTGGCTACCAGTTCACCGTCGAGGCGGATGGACATGGGTTCTTCGACAATCAGGTCGTCGGGAACTCGGCGGTTGCCGTCGGTGTCGACCCTGCGGGTCAGGACCCGGGTGGTACGGCCCCGACTCATGATCGGACTCCGGCAAGGAGGTTCATACCTACCAGTGAACAGGCTCCGCTCCGAAAACGCGGAACGGACGCCCCGAGGGGCGCCCGTCGCGCGTACTCGAAACGGTGGGCCCCGTTTCTAGAAATCCATGTCCGGCATGCCGCCACCGGCCGCACCTTCGTCCGGAGCATCGGCAATGACGGCCTCGGTGGTAAGGAACAGCGCAGCAATTGAGCCTGCATTCTGCAGGGCCGAGCGGGTCACCTTGGCCGCATCGATGATGCCAGCGGCGACCAGATCCTCGTAGTCCCCCGTGTCGGCGTTAAGGCCGACCGAGCCCTCGAGGTTGCGGACCTTTTCGACGATGACGCCACCCTCGAGGCCGGCGTTCACGGCGATCTGGGTCAGCGGGCCCTCGAGCGCCTTGGCCACGATACGGGCCCCGGTGGCCTCGTCGGCCTCCAGTCCCTCGGTCACGCCCTCAGCAGCAGCCTGTGCACGAAGCAGCGTCACACCGCCACCAGCCACGACGCCCTCCTCGATGGCCGCCTTGGTGGTGCTCACAGCGTCCTCGATGCGGTGCTTCTTCTCCTTGAGCTCGACCTCGGTGGCCGCGCCGACCTTCAGGACGGCCACACCTCCAGACAACTTGGCCAGGCGCTCCTGGAGCTTCTCGCGGTCGTAGTCCGAGTCGGTGTTGTCGATCTCGCCTTTGATCTGGGCGATCCGGCCAACGATGTCAGCGTCGTCGCCACCGCCTTCGACGATGGTGGTCTCGTCCTTGGAGACCACGATCTTGCGGGCCTGGCCGAGCATGTCCAGCGTGACGGCGTCGACCTTCAGGCCGACCTCCTCGGAAATGACCTGGCCTCCGGTGAGGATGGCCATGTCCTGGAGCATCGCCTTACGACGGTCACCAAAGCCGGGGGCCTTGACGGCCGCCGCGTTGAACGTCCCACGGATCTTGTTGACCACGATGGTGGCCAATGCCTCGCCCTCGACGTCCTCGGCGATGATGAGCAGCGGACGATTGGTCTGCATGACCTTCTCGAGCGCCGGCACCAGGTCACGTACAGCAGTGACCTTGGAACCCACCAAAAGGAGGTAGGGGTCCTCGAGGACGGCCTCCATCCGATCGGGGTCGGTCACGAAGTATGGCGAGATGTAGCCCTTGTCAAAGCGCATGCCCTCGACAAGGTCCATCTCCATGCCGAAGGTCTGGCCCTCCTCGACGGTGATGACGCCGTCCTTGCCCACCTTGTCGATGGCCTCGGAAATCATGGCGCCGATCTCGGCGTCAGCTGCAGAGATGGCAGCCACGTTGGCGATCTGATCCTTGTCGCTGGACACGTCCTGGGACGAGTCCCGGATGGATTCCACAGCGGCAGCTACAGCGGCCTCAATGCCCTTTTTGATCGACATCGGGTTGGCGCCAGCAGCCACGTTTCGTAGGCCCTCCCGGACCATCGACCAGGCCAGCACGGTGGCTGTAGTGGTGCCGTCACCGGCGACGTCATCGGTCTTCTTGGCGACCTCCTTGACCAGTTCGGCTCCAATACGCTCGTAGGGGTCCTCGAGGTCGATCTCCTTGGCGATGGAGACACCGTCGTTGGTGATGGTGGGGGCACCCCACTTCTTCTCGAGGACCACATTGCGACCCTTGGGGCCGAGGGTGACGCGCACCGCGTCAGCCAACTGGTTCATGCCTCTCTCGAGGGAGCGGCGGGCCGTCTCGTCGAACGTGATGATCTTCGCCATCGTGGATGCCTCTCAGTCAGGTATTACGGTCGATCAACTGGGCCAGCAACGCACAAGCGCGACTGCTGGCACTCTCTTACTGCGAGTGCTAATCCAACCAGCAGATCGGCAATTTTCCAACGTGCGCGGGACCGGTCCGGCCATCGTCGGCCACTTCGGCGGTCGACCGGAGATCGGGGCATCCCCCGGCGACAGCCGGGACGATTGCCACTGTGCAACCCTCGGGCACCGCTGTGTCCAGTCCGTCGAGGAAGCGGACGTCCTCATCACTCACGAACACGTTCACGAAGCGGCGCAGGGCGCCGGTCTCGTCGGTGATGCGCTCGGTGAACCCCGGGTGGGTGGCATCCAAGGCAGCTAGGGCCTCCCCGACGGTGTCGGCCTCGACGTCGACCTCGGGCTTGCCGGAGGTCAACGGACGGAGGGTGGTGGGGATGCGAATGGTAACGGCCATGGCCGGAACGCTATCGACGGTCGAGCACCTCACCCACAACCAGTTCCACCAGAGCCGTCGGCTCGCTCAGAGCCCGGTCCATCCCGAACCGGTCCGAAAGTGACACCACCCCGGCTCGGCCCACCACCGCGGGTTCGGCACCTCCGACCACCACCAACAGGGGCACGCCAGCGGCAGCGGCGTAGACACCCACGCCCCCGACGACCTTGCCGTCGTATGAGGTCGGGTCTAGCCAACCCTCGCCGGTGACCACCAAGTCAGCATCAGCCACGTGCTCGTCGAGCCGGAGCTCCTCGGCCACCAGGTCGATGCCGTCGACCAGCTCGGCACCCATGGCGGCCAGCCCACCAGCCAGACCACCAGCCGCCCCGGCTCGATCCAATACGGAGACATCGACGTCGAACCGTTCGCCATAGACCTGCACTAGGCGCTCGAGGCGACCGTTCAATAGCCGTACATGGGCGTCGGTGGCCCCCTTCTGCGGACCGAACACCTCGGCGGCGTCGGTGAACCGGGTCCGGACGTCGCACGCAACCAGGATCTCCACGCCCCGGTACCGGGCCTGCGATCCCATGGCGTCAATAGCCCCCAAACCGCCGTCGGTGGTGGCCGATCCCCCCATGCCGACGACGACCCGTCGGGCTCCGGACTCCACCGCGCTCAAAATCAGCTCACCCACCCCGGCGGTGGTGGCGTCCAGGGGGTGGTTTCCGTCGGCTCCGCCGGCCAACTCCAGACCGGCCACCCGTGCCATCTCGAT
>PAXM01000046.1 GCA_002714485.1 Acidimicrobiaceae bacterium | reverse complement strand
GACCCCGGGGTCCTGGGCCTCGACGCCGCGTTTCCGGCGGCCTTCGTGGCCCTACTGGTCCCGCACTTGCGGACCCGTCCAGGCCGGGTGACGGCCCTGCTTGGTGGGGCCATCGCACTAGTCGCCGTGCCGTTCAGCGCCGCGGGGGTACCCATGCTGCTGGCTGCGCTGGCCGTTCCCGTCGGGCTGGTGGTCCGCCAACGGGCCCTAGGGGACGGTGCCTCGTGAATTGGGCGGGCATCATCGTGCTATCGGGTGGGTGCTACTTGGCCAAGTTGGCCGGGGTGGTGGCCGGGGATCGCTTCTCGGCCGCGTTGGGGCCGGTGACGACCCTCTTGCCGCCTGCCCTCTTCTCAGGCATCGTCGTTCTGATGACGGTGGTCGACGGCACCGAACTCGTCGTCGATGCCCGGCTGGTCGGCGTGGCGGTCGCAGTGGTGGCGGTACTCCGACGGGCACCGTTCGTGGTGGTGGTTGGCTTGGCCATGATCGTCACCGCAGGCCTTCGACTCCTTGGCTGAGCTGTTCCTCAGTCGTTTCCGAACAGGGATCAAACCAGTCAGGCTGGGGCTGCCGCGAGGAGCACGTCCGGTCAGTCTATTTTCGCCATCGTGGCTGCCGAATCGATCGGGGAACCGGGAGTGGACCCCTCGGAGCTCGTCGGCGTCTCGGCTTCGGTGCAACGGTCCCTGTTACTGCCCCGACCCCGGTGGCGGGGCGTCATGCACCGGGCGGCCGTGCCATGTGCGCTGGTAGCCGGTGTGATGCTGGTCGCCTCAGCACCGGCCGGCCGGGACCGTGCTGGTGCCGGGATCTTCGTAGCCGGTGCAGTGCTGATGTTCTCGGCCAGCAGTCTCGTCCACCTGCGTCGCTGGCCCATCCCGACGTGGGAGGTCCTCTTCCGGATCGACCACGGGGCAATCTTTGTGCTGATAGCGGCCAGCGCCACTCCGATCGGGCTGAGTGCACTGGATGGTCGTGCCGCCGCTCTGCTGCTCTGGGCGGTCTGGATTGGAGCTGGTGTCGGGGTAGGCGTTCGACTCCTACCGTTCCATCCCCCGAGGGGTCTGATGAACTCGCTGTTCATCGGTCTGGGGTGGGTGCCCATCGTGGTCGCGCCGGATCTATTCCGTTCGTTGGAATCGATGGAGTTGGCGCTGGTTGTGGTTGAGGGACTGCTCTACAGCGGGGGTGCGCTGATGCTGGGGGCCCGTTGGCCCGACCCGTCGCCGGAGGTGTTCGGCTACCACGAGGTCTGGCACGCCCTGGTGACAGCCGCGGTGGGGGTCCACTTCTTGCTCGTCGCCCTCCTGGTTGCTGGGTGACAGGTTCCGGGTGACGAACCGTTTGTCGCTAGCCCTGGTGCTCGTCGTCTTGGCAGCCTCTGTGGCCTGCGGGGACGACCCGGTGACCGATCCCCGACGGGCTACGTCCTGTGCCGGATTGGTCGAGGCTGGGCGGGCCACCGCCGAGGCGGTCCTCGACGTCCTGGGGGAGCGCACTGTGGCCGATCTGGAGGCCGTCGACGATGCGCGACTGCTCGTCGAGATCGGACACATCCTTCGAGTTGAGGCATTCACCGAACGGACCAACGCCCTGGGATGTGGGGCCGCAGAGCTCACCCGGCTGGCCTGCACCGCTTACCAGGGCCTGTCCACACAGGCTCGAGGTGAGGCGGCCCGGGAGTTCCTCGCTCCCTACTTCGCGGCCTGCGACTGATTTGAGGTCGCACCAGGTTGGTTTCGCTGCTGGAGAGCGGGTCGACTTTCCCCTCCGAGCCCGCGTTGGGTGAGACTGGGTCTGTGAGCGCCGACTCCAACCCCTGGAACCCCTTGCTTGACGACCTCGAGCGTCGACGGTCTGACGCTCGAGCCATGGGTGGTCCCGACCGTCTCGAGCGGCACCGGACGAAGGGTGCCGATGACCGACTCGACGCCCGGGCCCGGATCGACCACCTGCTGGACACTGGCTCGTTCCGGGAGATCGGCACTCTGGTCGGTCCCGGGGGAGCCGATAGCGGTACGGCACCGGCCGACGGGATCGTCACCGGTTCAGGCACCGTCGACGGAAGACCCGTCATGGTGGGCGCCGAGGACTTCACCGTGCTGGGTGGGTCCATCGGGCCGGGGAGTACAGCCAAGCGTCATCGGATCGCCGAATTAGCCGAACGGGACCGACTACCACTGGTCATGTTGTTGGAGGGGGCGGGACACCGGCCATCGGGAACCGGAGGTGCCGAACCCNGGAGGACTCCGACCGACCTGATTCAGCAGGCTCGGCTGTCCGGTCGGGTCCCGTTGGTAGCGGCCATTCTCGGGCCGTCGGCCGGCCACGGTGCCCTAGTGGTTCCGTTGTCGGACTACACGGTGATGACTCGTGATGCCGCAGTGTTTACCGCCGGCCCACCGGTGGTGAAGGCGGCCCTCGGTGAGGAGGTCACCGCTGGGGAACTGGGAGGTCCAGACGTAGCGGTGGCTAGTGGCCTGGTCCATGACGTGGCCGACGACGATCGCNNTGCCCTTGATCTGGTCNGAACCTGGCTGTCGTTCTTCCCNAGCAGTGCCTGGTCCTATCCGCCGCGTCGAGAGGGGATCGACACCGATCTCCGGCCCGTGGACGACCTGGTGGACCTGATCCCCCGGCAATCCAACCGCGTTTATGACGTTCGCCCGGTGGTTGAGCGCCTGGTCGACGACGGACGGTTTGTCGAGGTCCAGCCGGGTTTCGGTGCCTCCATCATCTGTGGCCTAGCCCATCTGGGAGGCGAGCCGGTGGCTGTGGTAGCCAACCAGCCGGCGGTCCGGGCTGGCGCCATCGACGTGGCGGCGGCCGACAAGGCGGCCCACTTCATCCAGGTAGCCGACTCGTTCCACTTNCCGCTGGTCTTCCTGACNGACAACCCTGGGGTGCTGGCCGGCACGGCCTCAGANCGGGCNGGGATCCTGCGGGCCGGCGCCCGGATGTTCGCCGCCCAGACCCAGGCCCGCACAATCAAGGTCCAGGCCACGCTCCGGAAGGCCTACGGCTTCGGCTCGTTAGCCATGTCGATGGTCTCGTTCGACGGTCAGACCACCTCGGTGGCCCTGCCCGGGGTGACCCTTGGAGCCATGGGGGCCCGAGGAGCGGGCGATGCGGTGAGGGCTGATGACGACACTGCTGAGGCCATCGCGGATGCCGAGGCCACCGCCGTCTACCGCTCAGCGTCCCGGTTGGGCTTCGACGAGGTAGTGGCGCCCGGAGAACTGCGCGATGTCCTGCTGGATGCGGTCCGTCGAGGCCTGTCCCGTCGTCAGCAGGCCCCTGAACCCACCGCCCGGACGGCGATAGCACCCTGACCGACCATCGCCGACACTGGATTCCCGGTCGGGATCGGGCGCTCGGGCTGGCAGGCTGGGCCGGTCTCCGACCCTTCCCCGTTCCCATCCAGGAGAATCCATGAGCACCGAACGACTCTCCCGACGCATCACCACCATTGCCGAGTCGGCGACCATGGCCGTCGACGCGAAGGCCAAGGCCCTCAAGGCGGCCGGTGAACCGGTCATCGGTTTCGGTGCCGGTGAGCCGNACTTCGCCACTCCGAGCCACATCGTGGAGGCAGCGGTAGCGGCATGCCAGGACCCGGCCAACCACAAGTACACGCCGGCCGGGGGCCTCCCAGCACTGAAGGAAGCCNTGGTCGACAAGACCGAGAGNGATTCGAGGTGGCGACCTGAGGTGTCGNGGATCCTGATCACCAATGGCGGCAAGCACGCTGTGTACAACACTTGTGCCGCGGCGCTGAACCCTGGTGACGAGGTCCTGNTGCCGGCGCCGTACTGGACNACCTATCCGGAGTCCATCGCCCTGGCTGGCGCCACGCCCGTGCCGCTGCCCACCGATATTGCCTCGGGTTTCCGGGTCACCGTCGACCAGCTAGAGCGGGCTCGNACGCCGCAGACCAAGGCGCTCTTCTTCGTCTCCCCGTCCAANCCGACGGGGGCGGTCTACCCAGCCGACGAGATCGAGGCCATAGGCCGGTGGGCAGTCGAGCATGGCATCTGGGTGTTTGCCGACGAGATCTATGAGCACCTGACCTACGACGACAACGTGCACCACTCCATGCGGGCGCTAGTCCCCGAAATCGACGATCACTTTGTGGCCATCAACGGCGTGGCCAAGACCTACGCCATGACCGGTTGGCGGGTCGGGTGGATGATCGGCCCCACCGACCTGATCAAGGCTGCCGGCAACCTCCAGTCCCACGGCACCAGCAACGTGGCNAACGTNTCCCAGCAGGCCGCNCTGGCCGCGGTGTCCGGAGACCTCACGGCGGTGGCTGACATGCGAGCTTCGTTNGACCGNCGACGACGGAGCANGACCGAGATGCTGCAGTCAATCGAGGGCGTGGACCTGCTGACGCCCCAGGGTGCCTTCTACGCCTTTCCGAACCTCACGAACTTTCTAGGTAGGGAGATCTCCGGCCGGGTGGCCACCACCACTTCCGAGTTGGCGGCCATCATCCTCGAGGAGGCCAAGGTGGCCATTGTGCCCGGTGAGGCCTTCGGGTCGCCCGGCTACGCCCGGCTCTCGTTCGCCCTCGGTGACGANGATCTGAGGGAGGGCCTCACCCGGATCGCCGACCTGCTGGCCGGCTGAGCCCAACTCCGGTAGATCATGGCGGTCCTGCCACACGGCTCATGGCCGTCACCCATCACGGCCCGCTCCTTGGTGGCTGGGGCCGTGGGTCTCGGTGAGGTAATAGTCGATGGCACCGACATCTGGTGGGCTGAGTCGCGGCCNGACGAGGGNGGGAGGACTGTCGTCGTGCGTCGGACTTCCGACGGGTCGNNGGTCGACGCGGTTCCTGAGGGAGTTGATGTCCGGAGCGGTGTCCACGAGTATGGCGGTGGCGCCTGGTGGGTAGCCGACGGTGTGCTGGTGCACGTCGACCGGTCCGACGAACGCCTTGTCCGTAGAGAGCCGGGTCGCCCTGATGTCGAACCCATGGTTCTCACGCCGCCGTCCGACCTGCCGCGGGGCCTGCGGTACGCCGACGGAAGGATCACCCCGGACGGACAGTGGTCAATCTGCGTCCGGGAGTCTCACGTCGACGGTGGGGCGGAGCCAGCCAACGAACTGGTCGCCGTGGCCATGGACGGTTCATGGCGAGTCGAGGTTTTGGTGTCCGGCCCCGACTTTGTGTCCAACCCCCGGGTGTCGCCCGACGGGCATCATCTGGTCTGGATCCAGTGGAACCACCCGGATTTGCCCTGGGACGACACCACGCTCTGGGTCGGTGACCTNTCTGCGGCCGGCCATCTAACCGGNCAGCGGCGGGTGGCCCGACCNNCCGAGGTTGATGGCCATGACTCAAGCGAGTCGTTCTTCCAGCCGGAGTGGCGGGACGACGGTGTGCTTCACGTGGTTACCGACAGGGACGGTTGGTGGCATCTGTACCGGCAGGACCCATCGACCGAGGACCTTGAACGCCTGACCACCGGCAACTTCGAGGTGGCCACCCCGCAGTGGGTGTTCGGGTTGTCGCGCTACGCCCTNGTCGGCAGCGACGTGTGGTTNGCTCGCCGGGANGACGGAATGGACCATCTGGCCGTGCTCTCCGCCGATGGCACGGTGACGGAGGTCGAGCCGTTGTCGACTAGCGCGTCGGCCACCTCAATCGGGTCGCTGGCCGCCCACGGCAACGGAGTGGTCCTCGTGGCGGCCTCCTGGACCACCGAGCCGGCGTTGGTGGCCGTCACCGGAACCAGCACTGAAGTGCTCCGGGAACCACGTGACCTGGACCTGGGGTCGGGGTGGTTGCCGGTTCCCGAGCAGATCGAGTTCCCGACCTCCAGCCCGGCAGNGGGACCAGAAGGGGAACTCGAGCAGGCCCANGCCCTGGTTTACCCGCCCACCAGTCCCGACCATGAAGCCCCGGCCGGCGAAAGGCCACCTCTGGTCGTGCTCGTCCACGGTGGGCCGACTGCGTCAGTTCGCACCCAACTTCAACTGGCCGTCGCCTTTTGGACCAGTCGGGGTTTCACGGTGGCCGACGTTGACTACAGGGGGTCCACGGGCTACGGCCGGTCCTACCGGCACCGTCTNCGCGGTGGCTGGGGAGTGCTCGANGTGGACGACTGCGTGGCGGTAGCGCGGTACTTGTCATCGGACGACCGTCCATCCACGGAACGGGTCGACGCGGAACGGTTGGCNATCCGGGGCGGNAGCGCCGGTGGCTTCACGGTNCTNGCCGCCCTGACCTTCCATGACGTCTTCTCCGCCGGGGCCAGTCGTTACGGAATCGGGGACCTGGCTGCGTTGGCTNCCGATACCCACAAGTTCGAGGCCCGCTACCTCGACCGCCTTGTGGGGCGGTGGCCCGAAGACGAGGCTGTCTACCGGGAGCGGTCCCCCATTCACCACGTGGACCAGCTGTCCACGCCGTTGTTGCTGCTCCAGGGGTCTGAGGANCGGGTCGTCCCACCNGCCCAAGCCCACGCCATGGCNGCAGCGCTNGAGGGGCGGGGCGTGCCNTACGAGCTCATCGAGTTTCCGGATGAGGGCCACGGGTTCCGTAAGGCCGCCAACGTGGTGCGGGCTATNGAGGCCGAGCTGGCCTTCTTCGCCGACCGGTTCGGGTTTGANGTTCGTTCCTGATCGATGCGNGGNTAGACACGGGAGACGGTGTCCGGANCTAACTGGAACCTGTGAGACGNGTACATACCNAAANGGCTGAGCCGCGGCGCCGTCCATNGNCCANTAGTGCCNATGGTGCTGCNCACCGACGAACCGGCACCCGTCANTACGCGCTGCGGCCTNNCCNAGCGGGNCGGCGNTGGTCTAGTGCNCCCTGCCTAGTCAGGTTGGGTCGCTCGGAGTGTCTCGTCTAGACTGNCNAGCGATGCGACCAGTTCTCAACCTCCTGCTNCTGACCTAGGGCGAACGCCTCACATACGCGTTCGTCCGAACCTCCTGCGCCCACCGGGCCAGGAGGTTCTCCGCTTTTCGGGCACGGATCGCAATGGTTCCGGGTGCCGATCGCATCGAGCAGACAAGCCAACCAGATGGAGCGCCCNTCCAGGCGATCCGGGAAACGAGTACCAACCATGAGTGAGCAGATGAGTTCCGATCGNGTGATCATCTTCGACACCACCCTNCGTGACGGCGAGCAGTCCCCNGGCATNTCCCTGGANGTGGGGGAGAAGTTGGAGATCGCCGAGCAANTGGCCCGTCTGGGGGTTGACTACATCGAGGCCGGCTTCCCCATTGCCAGCCAGGGTGACTTCGAGGCTGTGCACGCCATCGCCTCGACCATCGAGGGTCCCACCATCTGTGGCCTGTCTCGCACCGCCTACAAGGACATCGACCGGTGCTGGGANGCCATTGAGCCNGCCGCCAAGCGACGCATNCANACCTTCATCGCCACCAGCCCGACCCACATGGAACACAAGCTCAAGATGAGNCCGGACCAGGTGCTGGCCGAGGCTGCATCGGCGGTGGGNCGGGCCCGGCANTACACCGAGGATGTGGAGTTCAGTCCCGAGGACGCCTCGAGGTCCGACTTCGATTTCATGTGCGACGTGCTGCAGGCCGCGGTGGATGCGGGTGCAGGAACGTTGAATATCCCCGACACCGTCGGGTTCGCCACCCCGTCGGAATGGTCCCAGCGCATCCGGGCCATCCGTGAACGGGTGACCGGTGACTACGTGATCTCCACCCACTGTCACAACGACCTCGGCCTGGCCGTGGCCAACTCGCTGGCTGCCGTGGAAGCCGGGGCCCGTCAGGTGGAGTGCACCATCAACGGCATCGGGGAGCGGGCCGGCAATGCGGCCATGGAGGAGATCGTGATGGCCATCCGGACCCGGCCCGACACCTACACCGGCATCGACGTGCAGATCCGTACCGAGGAGTTGGCGAAATCCAGCCGCATCGTCAGTCGACTCACCGGCTACCCGGTGCAGTACAACAAGGCCGTGGTGGGTCGCAACGCCTTCGCCCACGAGGCGGGCATCCACCAGCACGGTGTGCTCAACGAACGTACGACCTACGAGATCATGGACCCGTCGGCCGTGGGCCAAGGCGAGAGCCAGTTGGTGCTCGGTAAGCATTCAGGTCGGGCCGCTTTTCGTGACGCCCTCCAGAAGCTGGGCCACGACATCCAGGGCGACGCCCTGAACGCGGCGTTTGCCAGGTTCAAGGAGTTGGCCGATCGCAAGGTGCAACTCAGCGACGCCGACCTCGAGGCTTTGGCCATCGAGGAGGTGGGCGGGGGCGTCGATCACGCCTACGAGTTCGTGAGTCTCGAGGTGCGTGGCGGCAGCGTCGGCACCCCGACCGCCGACCTGGTCATGCGGGTGAGGGGCGAGGAGGTCTCGGTGTCGTGTGAGGGCGACGGCATGGTTGACGCCTCGTGCACGGCCATCAAGCAGGCCACCGGTGTCGAGGGTCGGATGACTGACTACAACGTCACCTCGGTGACTGGCGGGGTGGACGCCCTGGCAGATGTGGCCCTCACCTTCGAGAGCGCGGAAGGGGTCATCGTTTCAGGGCGGGGCCTGTCCACCGACGTGGTAGAGGCATCGGCCAGGGCCTTCATCGGGGCGCTCAACAAGACCGCCCGGATCCGAGAGTCCGGCGAGGACCCCAATGCCGTGGACCGCCCCGGCCGCCTGATCTGAATACGAGGGGTCGAACATCACAGACAAACCCAGCGGTGATTCTCCACTCCGGTCCTTCCTCGACTTCAGTCTTGGAGAGGACCCGGAGGGGTCGGCCGTGGCCATCCTCGATGTTGACGAACGGGACCTCAACCCACACGGGGTGGTACACGGCGGAGTGGTGTTCACCCTGGTCGACACGGCTATGGGTCAGGCCACGATGGACGTCACAGAGGACGGGATGTGCTGCGCCACGATCGAGTTGTCGGTCCGCTACCTCCGGCCGATTACCGGAGGCCGGTTGGTTGCGACTGCGTCGGTGTTGAAAGCGGGCCGGCGGGTCAGGCACCTTGAGGGCACGGTCATCGTCGAAGGCGACGGAAGGCCAGTGGCCGTGGTCCAGGAGTCGTTCGCCGTCATGGAGGCCTGACCAGCGGCAGGGGCGGTGTTTCAGCCCAAGGAGACGACCTGTAGGCGGTCCAGATCGTCCAAGGCGTTCTCTTGGATCCGACGCCACGAGTACGACCACAGGCCATCGCCGATGACCAGCATGCGCTGTATGGGCTGGATATGGCCACTGTTGGGCCAGCACACCACGATGTCATGGTCCGCAGGCAGGTTCTCCGGGTCGAGCCCGAACTCTGTGGCCCACCACTTCGACTCCTCCCGGGGCATCGGGTCGCACCAGTGGCCGGCCATGGAGGTCCGACTTCCGGCTTGGCAGGCCATGACTACTACGCCATCGACTGCTGGGCCGGTCATCGACAGGACCGGGCACGGCGGGACTGGTTCGGCGGCCTCATCGTCGCGGTGGTCGATACGACCCTCCTCAATGATCTCGTCGTCAGCCACCTGGAGGATGACAGCGCCGCCCACATTGGCCTGCCAGTCCTCGAATGGCAGCACAGCCCGACCCTGCCACCACAGGAAAGCATGGTGATCCCACTCGGCACCGCTGTGCCCACCGCCTGGTGACCAGGTAGCCAGATCCACAGGATCGTCGAGATTCGAAACATCGAAGAGCGTGACCTTGGTACCGGTTGTACGCCCCTCCTCAGTGGCTTCCTGGCCGATGCCCAGGATCCGGTCCGGCCCAATGGGGTGGAGGTAGCCCGAGTAGCCGGTGATCTTGAGTTCGCCGCGAACAACCGGGGCAGTGGGATCCGACAGGTCCACGGTGTAGAAGGGGTCGGTCTGGCGGAACGTGACTACGTAGGCCACGTCGCCCACGTAGCGAACGGCGAAGATGCGTTCGCCGCGACCCATGTTGCCGACCTGGCCTACGTTCTCCAAGGCGCCGTCCCGGCGAGTGAGCACGGTCACCATCGACTCTGCGTCCTCCTCGAAGCGCCACGGACCGCCGGTGGTAGTGGCGACCCGGAGGTGTTCGTCGTGTTCGGACATGGCGAACTGGTTCAGGAGGTGTCCGGGTACCTTGCCGGAGGCTGTGTACGCGGTGCTCGTAGGATCGCCAACGTCGAACTGGTGGACGGCGGTGTCCCAGTTGTCGTTCCACCAGCGCATTCTCGAGTCGTCTGTAATCTCGTTTGGGTCCACCCAGGCGTTGGTGGACACGTAGAGGTGCTCGTTGCCTGAATAGACCGTGGAGCCCTCGGCCAGAACGGCCGTTGTATTCGGCCGTCCCAGCGGTTCAGAGATCGGGACGGTAAGCACCGAGAGAGTGGAGAAGCCGGCGAAGGTTGTCGGCCGCGACACGTCGGTGCACTGGTGGAGGGGACCGTCGACCACTGTGCCGTTGGCCGACTCCAGGACGAAGTGGGGCATCCAGTCAGCCAGCGTGGTCTCGGCCACCACCTCCCGGTTGAATCGCGTGGCCCGTTCCTCGCCGCTCTCGTTCTGCGGGTAAACGAAGGGCAACTCGTCGGGTGGGGTGGCGACGACCACGCGAGCCGATCCGCCGACCACCCGAGTGGACACGTGGTGCCCCTCCACGGTCAGCACGTTGGCGATCTGGAGATTGGACGGATCTGAAAGGTCAACCTCGATCAGGCTGGTCAGCGAGCGCCAGCCGCCGTTAGGCACCAGGTCCGCGTACGCCGCCGGGATCATGGTGCTGTCGTCCCCACCCACGTGGGTGTCGGCGATGATCAGTGCCCGATCACCGGCCAGCAGCATCTGGCGGCTCCAGTGGCCCTCGAGGGGGAGGGTGTCGGTCAGGGTCGCCGTGCCGCCCGCAGTGGTCTCCCTGGAGAGGGACACGTGATGGATCCGGTCGTCCTCGACGACCAGGATCCGACGGCCGTCGGTCTTGATCAGGTCGGGTTCGTCGATTCCCACCTCCTGGACNTTGGTGCCTGAGTAGTCGATCCCCTCAACTAGNGCCTGGTCTGATCCCCGTGCCATCGCGACNGACTCCATTGACGAGTCATCAGTCATGGCGACGGCTTCCAGGCTCACCGGGCGGCCATACCAGCCACCTCCAAGTCCGTAGGGGCCGACCCGGTCGACGGCCTCAGCCTGCAGGTGGCGTAGCAGATCGTCGCACTCGGTGAACGGCACNAGTCCGGCAGTCCGCTCGGCATCCGAGACGTCGACCATTCCAGTCGTCGTCGTCCGCCCGCCGGACAACCCGTTCCCTTCGGGATCGGCGGCACAGGCGCCGGCGACGANAACCAACGCGCAGAGCGCGATCTGAACCGTCCCTAGCAACCGTCCTAGACGGGTCAAGCCGTGGTGGGGAGCCATGGCGGGCGGGNCGCTTCGTAGCTGTCGATGTCAGCTTCGTGGCGCAACGAGATCCCAATGTCGTCCAGTCCCTGCAGGAATCGCTCACGGGTGGAGGCTTCCAGTGGGAACGTGCACGAGATGCCAGCGTCGGGGGCCTCCAGTGTCAGGTTGGCCACGTCGACGGTGATCACCAAATCGGGGTCGGCCTCCACGGCGTCCAGCAGGGCGCCGCCCACCTCCTCGGAGACCTCTACCGGTACCAGGCCATTCTTGGTGCAGTTATTGCGGAATATGTCGGCGAACCGGGGCGAGACCACGGCACCGAACCCGTACTGCTGGATGGCCCACACGGCGTGCTCGCGTGACGAGCCGNTGCCGAAGTTGGGGCCNGCTACCAGCANCACGGCCNCGGAGTAGCGCTCGTCGTTCANTACGAAGTCGCGATTGTCNCGCCATTCGGAGAANAGCCCCTTGTCGAAGCCGGTGCGCTCCACCCGCTTGAGCCAGTCGCTGGGGATGATCTGGTCGGTGTCGACATCTGAGCGACGCAGTGGCACGGCGGTGCCCGACACGATCTGAACGGCGTCCATGGGGGCTCTTCTTTCGTTTCTGTCGTGGCTGTCGGTGGCCCGGGTCAGTCAAGGTCGGCCGGGGTGGCGAAAGTCCCGGCGATGGCGGTGGCCGCGGCGACGGCCGGCGAGACCAGGTGCGTGCGACCGCCCCGACCCTGCCGGCCCTCGAAGTTGCGGTTGCTGGTNCTGGCGCACCGTTCGCCNGCNGCCANCTTGTCGGGGTTCATGGCCAGGCACATCGAACANCCCGGTTCCCGCCAGTCGAAGCCGGCCTCNATNAACACCTGGGGCAGACCCTCGGCCTCGGCCTGGGCCTTGACTACCCACGACCCGGGCACGACCAGGGTGCGCATGCTGTCTTTGACCCTGCGGCCCCGGGCCACCTCTGCGGCCGCCCGTAGGTCCTCGATTCGGCTGTTGGTGCACGAGCCGATGAACACCGTGTCGACTATCACCTCGCGCATCGGCGTGCCAGCAGTCAGGCCCATGTACTCAAGTGCCCGAGCCGCCGACTCCTGCTGGCTGGGCTCGTCGAACGAGGCCGGATCGGGGATGTTGCCGTCCATGGCCATGACCTGCCCGGGGTTGGTCCCCCACGAGACCTGCGGGGTGATCAGCGAGCCGTCCAGCACGATCTCGTGATCGAAGGCGGCGTCCTCATCGGTGACCAGCGTGCGCCAGTCGGCCAACGCTGCATCCCAGTCGGNGCCCGAAGGGGCGTGGGNNCGGCCGGCTAAGTATTCGAAGGTGGTGTTGTCAGGTGCGATCAATCCGGCCTTGGCGCCCGCTTCTATGGACATGTTGCACACGGTCATCCGGCCCTCCATGGAGAGGTTCTGGATCACCTCNCCGCGGTACTCGATGACTGAACCGATACCCCCGCCGGTGCCTAGACGCCCGATGATGGCCAACACCACATCCTTGGCCGTGGACCCCACCGGAAGGGTGCCGTCCACGGTCACGGCCAGGGTGCCGGGACGCTGTTGGGGAAGGGTCTGGGTGGCAAGGACGTGTTCGACCTCGCTGGTTCCGATGCCAAAGGCCAGGGCNCCGAACGCCCCATGTGTGCTGGTGTGGCTGTCGCCGCACACCACAGTCATACCGGGCAGGGTCAGGCCNTTTTCGGGGCCNATGACGTGGACNATGCCCTGGCCGGGGTCACCCATGGGGTAGTTCTTCACGCCGAACTCGTCGCAGTTGGCTCGGAGNGTCTCCACCTGGGTNCGGCTGACCGGATCNGCGATGGGCTGGTCGATGTCGGNCGTGGGGACATTGTGGTCNTCGGTGGCGACGGTCAACTCGGGATGNCGGATCCGACGTCCGGCCATGCGGAGGCCGTCGAAGGCCTGTGGAGAGGTGACCTCGTGGATCAGGTGGAGGTCAATGAACAGCAGGTCGGGTTCGTCGGCGGTGGCCCGCACCACGTGTCGGTCCCACACCTTCTCGCTGAGGGTGCGGGGTTTACTGGTGGTTCGGGGCGTGTCAGAACCGGACATCGTCACTCCTGTGGTGCGCCTACCGGTGGGCTGGGCGGTCGGGTCCGGTCAGGCTATGGGGTAGGGCAGTCTACGGTCCGTCAGGTAGGCGCGGTATCCCGGAATCGGTCTGTGGCGTCTAGTGGAGATCTTAAGAGGAGAGAGTCAGCCATCCCGGGCCCGGGCCCGTGTGANGAGTTCCGTAGCACTCTGGACGTCGATTTTCTCAGTGGTCGAGGCCAGTGATCCGCCGGCGCTGACCGCTACGGCGGTGGGATGGGCCACCACATCGAAACGGGCGTGCACTTCACCGTCATCGGCGATGTTCGGGAATCCTGTGATCCCCCATTCGGCAACTGTGGTCGATCCGAGATCTAACTCGTCTGGATGGATGGTTGAGACGCCGATGACCTTTATGCCCAGCTTCCCGTTCAACTCGGTGACCGCCGAGCTCTCCTTTCGGCACGACGTTCAACCCGGGGTCCAGAACCAGAAGAGCACGTCCGTCCCCGCCAGGCTGACCGCATCGATGGTGCCACCCCCGATGAGGGTGGCCGTGAACGCCAGTTCGTCCGGCACACCGATCGAGTCGGAATCCGGTCGTGTTGCTTCGCGAGGTTCGGTGATGGTCGGATCGACCGTCGAGGTGGTCAGAGGGACGGTGGCGGAGCCCCCGGTTCCCGACGAGCATGCGACGGCGAATACCAACACGATGGTCGCAATGCCTAGGATTCGCGTCACGGTGAGACCCTAGGACGGGTACCGTCAAGCATGTGAGCACGCGCATGTTGATCATCTCATCCCTCCTGTGCGGGATGGCTCTTCTCGTGGCATTCACCGTGCAGGTCATGGTGGCCCCGTGACCCGCCCGCCGGTCGTCAGCCTGGGTGGTTCGTCGCTGGTTCAGCATGATCTGGTGGTCATCGGTGGTGGTCCCGCCGGTTACGCGGCGGCGTTGTACGGCGCAGCTGCTGGCCTCGACGTAGCCATCGTGGAGGAGCACCTACTGGGTGGCACCTGTCTGCACGTCGGCTGCATCCCGGCTAAGGAGCTACTAGAGACGGCGTCGGTGCTACGCACCGTACGCAGTGCTGCGACTTTCGGAGTCGGTGTGCCGGGGGCGGACGATGGAGCGCCGGCCCTCGATCTCGTGGTTAGCCAGGGCCGCAAGCAGAACGTCATTGACGGTCTGGCCCGTGGGGTGGCGTCGCTACTGAAGGGCCGTGACGTCACCGTCTATGACGGGACGGGTCGGTTGGGGGCCGCCCATGTGGTGTCAATTGACCATGGGGAGGGTGACCCGACGTTGGTGGTGGCCGACCACGTCGTGCTGGCCACAGGCTCGATGCCCCGGACCATCCCTGGCTTCGAGGTCGACGGCACGCTGGTCGTCACCAGCGATGAACTGCTATCCATCGACCGGGTGCCTGAACGGGTGGCAGTGATCGGTGGTGGTGCCATCGGCTGCGAGTTTGCCTCGATGTTGGCCGACTACGGATCGGCCGTCACGCTCCTAGAGGCCGAACCTGAGATCCTCGTGGGGTGCGACGCGGATGTGGCCGCAAGCGTGCGGCGATCGTTCCGCCGGCGGAACATCGACGTCCACGTGGGCGTTGCGGTCCACGGACACCAGCCGGCTGGAGATGGGACCACCGTCGTCGGATTCGGTGCGATTGACGGGGATCTGGTCGGCGACGGGACGACCGAGTTGCTGGTCGACCTGGTTGTGGTCTCGGTGGGGCGGCGCCCCAGGGGCGACTCAGCCGGGCTGGTCGGCACCCGGGTAGTGGTGGACGACCATGGCTTCGTGCAGGTTGATGAGCGGCTCCGGACCGGCGAGCCGGGGGTCTATGCAGTAGGTGACGTGGTGGCCACACCGCAGTTAGCCCACGTGGGTTTTGCCGAGGGCATGTTTGTGGTGGGGGATCTGTTGGGTGAGTCGCCTAGGCCGCTGGATCCGGCCACGGTGCCGTGGTGCATCTACAGCCACCCCGAGGTGGCGTTCGCCGGCCTGACCGAGGGCGCGGCGATCGCCGCAGGACATGATGTGGTGGTCAGCAGCCACCGGTTCGCCTCCAACGGTCGTGCCATGATTCTCGGTGAGACTGAGGGCCTGGTGAAGGTGGTCGCCGAGAAGGATGCCGACGGTCGGGCCGGCCGAATCCTGGGTGTGCACATGGTTGGGCCGTGGGTCACCGAACAGCTGGGGCAGGGTTACCTGGCCGTCAACTGGGAGGCCACTGTGGACGATGTGGCGGCGTTCATCCAGCCCCACCCGACGCTAAGCGAGTTGTTCGGCGAGACGGTGCTATCGCTCACCGGTCGAGCCCTGCACGGGTAGCGGTTCCGATGGCTGACGTCCTTATGCCTCAACTGGGCGAGACCGTCGTCGAAGGGACGATCACGCGCTGGTTCGTCGGTGTTGGCGAAGCGGTGGTCGTCGACCAGCCGCTGTACGAGGTGTCCACTGAGAAGGTCGACTCCGAAGTGCCGTCGCCGGTGGGTGGGGTGCTGGTTGAGATAGTCGCCGGCGAGGGGGCCGTTGTTCCGGTCGGGGCCGTTCTCTGTCGCATTGATTCTGCAGGATCCGGGGTCGCGTCCGCTGGCACCGCCCCTTCCGCCGTGACCCCGGGCGTGGAGGACGGTGACGCCCTCAGCTCGGGTGATGTCATTGCCACAGACGAAGCCGATGGGGTGGAGGCGGTGGCGCCCGGTCAGTCGGTTGTCGCCCCGGTGGGAGCCAGTGAACGCCGGGGTGGAGGCCTTTTGCTGAGTCCCGTGGTGCGAGGGTTGTTGTCCGAGCACGGGGTGGACCCGTCCCGTGTCACCGGTACCGGGGTGGGAGGGCGCATTACCCGGGCCGACGTGGAGCAGTTCCTTCGGGACAACCCGGGTCGAGCCGAGCCGTTCGACGGGATCCGTCGGGCCACCGCCCGCCACATGGTGGCGTCAAAGGCGACCTCGCCACATGTCCTGACCGCCATGGAGGTCGACTACACGGTCGTCGACATGGTGCGCTCGGCCGAAAAGGAGGCCTGGCGGGTCGATGAGGGCTT
>PAXM01000045.1 GCA_002714485.1 Acidimicrobiaceae bacterium | reverse complement strand
AGGTCCTGATGGATTGGTTGCTGACAAACGCCTAAGAGGTGGTCACGGGACGCTTGCCGTATCCGCTGGCCATGAACTTCCCGACCTAGGGTGGTCTACCATGCCAGGCCTACATGTCGTCGACCATCCCTTGGTGGCCCACAAGCTCACTCGGATGCGTCGGATCGAGACGCCCAGCGAGCAGTTCCGACGCCTCCTGACGGAAATCAGTCTTTTGCTGGCCTATGAGGTCACCAGAGACCTGCCACTGAGGTCNGTCCGGATCACCACCCCGCTGGTTGAGACCGACCAACCCGAGTTGGTTGACGAGCCGGTAGTCGTCTCCATNCTCCGGGCAGGAAACGGCNTGCTGGACGGGGTTCTACAGGTGATCCCGTCNGCCCCGGTCGGCCACATCGGCTTGTATAGGGACCACGAAACCCTCCAAGCCGTGGAGTANTACTGCAAGCTNCCNCCGCTGGCAGNACGNACAGTCATNGTGGTGGACCCCATGCTGGCTACNGGCAACTCGGCTAGCGCNGCCATGNANCGTGTGATGGCCGATGGACCCGCCTCCATCCGGTTCTTGTGCCTNCTGGCTGCNCCCGAGGGGATCGAGGCACTTTCCGNCAACCATCCCGACGTAGGNATCTGGACCGCAGCGGTGGACGANNGCCTTAATGAGGTGGGCTACATCCTCCCGGGACTNGGCGANGCNGGTGACCGGATCTTCGGTACGACCTGACGTTCCACCCGGGCACGGNGAGAGGGGCCGNCGGCGGGNCATCCAAGTNCTCTTCGCAACTGCTCTNGGGCTNCTNGCGGCCNTGGTTGCNGGGTCGACAGGGANCGCCGGGGTCNACACACCCGACCAGGTCGTANCCGAGATNTTCGGCCGTGANCCGGGTGTGGTGTACCTGACCTTCGATGATGGTCCCGACCAGCTCTTCACCCCGATTCTCCTGGACCTCCTAGACCACCACGGCGCCCGGGCCACCTTCTTCCTGCTGGGCCGGAATCTGGCCGACCGGTGGGGGAGTGACGAGGTTCAGGACCTCCTGAATCGAGGTCATGCCATCGGCAACCACTCCATCCACCATCGAAAACTGACCGAGCATCACCCTTGGAGCGTGGCCGTCGACCTCGATGGAGCATCAGCGTTGCTGGCCGACCGGGCCGGCTACCGGCCCACCTGTTGGCGTGCCCCGTACGGCGATCGCAATCAGATGGTCGATGCAGTGGCCGCGTCGCTTGATCTAGTTCACGTGGGTTGGACTGCCGACCCCCAGGAGTGGCGACACCCGTGGGTACCCGTAGCGGTCGACTACCTAATCCGTGAGCGCCACGACGGATCGGTCGTGCTCTTGCACGACCGGAAGTGGCTATCGCTGCACATCGTGGAGGACCTACTGCCGATATCTCACGAAGACGGATGGCGGTTCGAAGCCCTTCCGACCTGTCGTGCACCGGGCGAGCGTGAGGCCCGGATGGCCACGCGCTCAATCGACGATCCACCGGTAGGTCGGGTGGAGCAGGTGACCAACGTCGACGGAAGACNCGAGATTGCAGGATGGGCCTACGACGCCGATGTCCCAGAGGGAGGTTTGTCCATCAGGGTTTCAGTCGGGGACGGTGGGCCAACGATTGCAGCCGAGACCGGAGCGGACCACAGGTTCGACTTTCGTCTCGAAGCCACCCTAGGAGCCCCCATTTGCCTGTGGGCTATCGACTCCGGGCGCCGCCAGGATGCAAATCTGGGATGTCGCCGAGCAGAAATCCCGCCCGGCGCCTGATCGCGGCCGTACTCTCCGATCCGTGAGTGGCATCTATCCTGACGGACCACCGTCTGGCGAGGCCGAGGCCCTTCTGGCGACCCAACGCCAAGTGGCCCGTGCCATGCGGCTAGTTACTCGTATGGACGTGGGACCCCGACCCCAGGTACCTCCGGGTCCGGCGATCCACGCCGCCAATCACCGGAGCATGGCCGACCTGTTGCTATCGACGGGCACATTCAGCCATTGGGGTTGGCCGATTAGACCGTTGGTGGCTGGTGCCTACTTTGACAAGCCTGGACTTGGTGGGCTTCTCAGGCGCCTCCGATGCGTCCCAGTACACGGACCCGAGGCCATTGACCGTGCCGTCGAGGTTCTTGAGCAGGGCTGGTCGGTAGCCATCATGCCCGAGGGTCGAGTCGTGCCCGAAGAGGAGTGGGCATCCACCGGAGTGGGTAGGTCACACCCGGGTATCGGACGGGTAGCTATCGACACCGGCCTCCCGGTCGTGGCCAACGGTGCCAGTGGTACCGAGGTGTTTTGGCCTCGGGGGAGATCCTTTCCAATTCTACGGCCGGGTCGCCGGTGCCATTTGGTATTGCGTAGCGAGGTCGTAGGTCCGGTACCCGACGACAAGTCTCGTGACGCCACGAACCGCATCATGGAGGCGGTGGCTCGCTGTGTCGCTGTGTCTGACCGAATCACTGGCCGGACAACCTGATCGGAAGGACTTAACGACCGAGGGGTCAGCCGTACCCGTGACCGTGGTCGTCCCCGAGGAACACGTCGTAGCCTTCGTGAGCGTGGTTTCGGGGACTGCCACCGCTGCGTCACCAGATCCCGACAGCCATTCCCCCGGCCAGCGTGGAGCCGAGTTCTCTGGCCGCCACCATGTGATCTTCAGTCAAATCTCCAGCGGCCACCAAGGGTTCCACCACCGGACGCCAGTCGAGGCCAGAAGCAAGGGGAACTACGGCGTCAACGGCGGCGGTCCCGGCACCACCCGCCTTGACCATGAGNCCGTATGGTCGGCCCCTGGTGNGNTCCAAGCANGGGTAGTAGGTCCGGTCGAAGAAATCCTTGAGAGCNCCCGACATGTAGCCGAAGTTCTCGGGCGTCGCCAGGAGGTACCCGTCAGCGGCCAGGACATCATCGGCCACAGCGTCGAACGCGAGGAGAACCCGGANNTCGACCGTCACCCCGGTCTCNGCNACGATCGTCGGGCTNCNGGCGCCCCTCACCGCTTCCTCCACNAGACGTGTAGTGCCACCGGAACCCGAGTGGTAGACGACCAGGAGGGTTGGCACAGGCCCTCGTTCAGAAGTGGTACGGGAAGTCCGAGAAGTCTTGGGCGCGCTTTTCCAGGAAGGCGTCGCGCCCCTCTTGGGCCTCATCAGTGCTGTAGGCAAGTCGGGTGGCCTCTCCAGCAAACACCTGCTGNCCGACCAGACCGTCGTCGATGAGGTTGAATGCGAACTTGAGCATCCGCTGCGCCGTAGGGCTCTTGGCATTGATGACCGCGGCCCATTCGAGCGCTACCTCTTCGAGTCGATCGTGGTCGACGACCTCGTTAACGGCACCCATGGTGTGCATAGTTTCNGCGTCGTATTCGAGTCCCAGAAAGAAGATCTCTCGAGCGAACTTCTGGCCCACCTGACGGGCCAGGTAGGCCGAACCAAATCCACCGTCAAAGCTGGCCACGTCGGCGTCGGTCTGCTTAAACCGTGCGTGCTGGCGACTCGCCAGGGTTAGGTCGGCAACCACGTGGAGGCTGTGCCCACCACCGGCCGCCCATCCAGGCACCACGGCTATCACCACCTTTGGCATGAATCGGATCAACCGCTGCACCTCGAGGATGTGGAGGCGGCCTGTGCGTGCTGGATCCACGGATTCGGCTGTTTCGCCGTCGGCGTAGCGGTAGCCATCCTTGCCCCGGATGCGTTGGTCGCCGCCCGAACAGAATGCCCAGCCGCCGTCCGATCGGGCCGGCCCGTTNCCGGTCAGGAGNATGGTCCCNACCTCTGANGTCATCCGGGCGTGGTCAAGGACCCGGTAGAGCTCGTCAACCGTGTGGGGTCGGAACGCGTTGCGAACCTCCGGACGGTCGAAAGCCACCCGCACGGTGCCCTGGTCGACTGCACGGTGATAGGTCAGGTCGGTGAGTTCAAAACCGGGNACCGCCTCCCACCGGTCGGGGTCGAAGATCGCCGANACNTCNTTCGNATCTCCNNTCTCCATGGCACGGGAGCATACGGCCGGATGCGGGGNGGGTNGGGACTGGTTCTACGATCNGCTCGTGGACGTCCGACGAGAGTTGGTGATNGCTGCCTCGCCCGATGAGGTGTGGTCAGTGNTGGCTGCTCCGGAACGTCAGGCTGAGTGGTTCCCGGGCATGGTCTCATCGGTGGTCGAAGAAACTGGTGAAGGTACCTTTCGCACGATTGAGACGGCTGCCGGNGGTTTCATACGGGAGGANNTANTGGNCGTCGANCACGGTGCTCGTCGATTCGAGTACCGGATTATCGGACCGTTCCGGATGGAGCACCACCTGGGCCGGATCACGGTGGTGCCCGATCCCTGCGGCAGCCTGGTCACCTACGAGCAGGAGTTGGAGCCGAAGGCCCTGACCTACGTCCTGGACGGAGCTGTCGTCGATGCCCTGAATGGCCTCCGGGATCTCGTGGTGGACGGACGGAAGTCCCGATCCTGGGTCGAACCAACGATCGCGACTAGTAGGGGTAGGAGCACCTGATGGCGAGACGCATCCTGTTTGTCACGACCGACCAGCAACGCTTCGATGCTCTGGGGTGCAACGGNGGCCGAATTGCCCGGACTCCAGTGGTCGACGGGCTGGCAGCCTCGGGGGTGCGATACGAAAGAGCACATCCGCAGAACGTGGTGTGCATGCCGTCTCGGGCCACCATGCTCACGGGNCAGCACATTCGGAACCATGGCGTCTGGATGAACGGGGTGCCCTTGCCCNCCGATGCACCCACGGTGGCCGGCNTGCTGAACGATGCAGGGTGGAGGACCGGACTGTTCGGCAAGGCNCACTTCGAACCGTTCCTCGACCCGTTCCTGCGCTTTCCTCAGAACCGCATGGGANTCACCGGGGCGACCAACGAGGAAGGCCGTCCACATCGTGGCTTCGAGTGCATGGAATTCGCTGGCCATGGCTCCGGGGGCCTTGTGCACTACGGGGGCTGGATGCGAGAGCATCATCCAGAACACATGCTTTCCTTCTACCCACCGCTGGACGGAACCCTCGACGTCAACGCCGACGGGGGTGGGGACACGGGCGCTCCACAGGTCCTTCGAAACCCTGTGCCACGCGCGATCTACCACACCGACTGGGTNGCTGACCGTGCAATNGACTGGNTGGGCGGGTTGTCGGATGAGGACGACTGGTTCTGNTGGCTGAGNTTNCCTGATCCCCATCATCCGTGGGATCCGCCGGATTCCGANCTCCATCGGGTTCCNTGGCGAGACCTNGACNTGCCTGATGGCTACCCGTCGNANCAGANNGAGCGGGAAGTGGCACTGGACGCCAAGGGTGCCCACTGGCGGCGTTGGTACGACGGCGACCTGGTGTNGAACTTCGAGGCACCGGCTCGTTGGGTTCCGGCGACATTGACCGCTGATCAAGTTCGCGAGGTCGANGCCATGGCCCATATAGAAAACGAACTCATCGACGAGGCTCTNGGCCGACTCTTGTCAACCGTGTCNAACCGTGGGTGGGACGACGACCTCCANGTCNTGTTCACGACCGACCACGGCGAATTTCAGGGNGACCACGGNCTTTTGTTCAAGGGCCCATNCCACGTNGACNCNCTNATGCGGCTGCCCCTCGTGTGGCGACCCGCTCCCACCACCGGTGTTGCCCCGTCGGTGGTGAACGACCCGGTCGGGCTGGTCGACCTNGCGCCCACCTTCTGCATGATCGCCGGCATCGAGGTGCCGGACTGGATGGACGGTTCACCTCTTCCCGTCACCCCCGAGGAGGCTGAGCGCCGGCAGCGCCCCGCAGTCCTCACAGAATGGGACAGCGTCCATCCGGGAGGGTCGGAGGTTCANCTTCAGACGGTGACACTGGATGGCATGGTTTGCACTCGGTACGANGCNGGTACNTGCCATGAGGGGGTCGAAGGTGANCTGTGGGACCTGGTTGNCGACCCTCTACAGCGCACCAACCTTTGGGACGACCCGGTCCGGCGNGCGTTGCGGGACGACCTGNTNGCCGAGTTGGATGCGCTCCTTCCAGAACGCCCCGCTGATCCTTTACGNACTCAGGCCCCCGTCTAGATCAGGACTGGGCGGTCCCAGTTCGAGACCCCGGTCCAGNCCGAGGCAGGCGAGCAAGGCACTCCNCGACAATTTGACCTGTGCAGGGGACCGTCCCCAGGGCACGAGGGCCCATGGCGACAAGGTCGGCGTACGTGGCGGGCAGCAAACTGGCTACAGCAGCATCAAACCACAGGTCCGAATCTCGCCTAGAAGGGNCGTCTTCAGGGCCCTCGCGGTCGTCAGCCCGATAAGCCTCGAAGCCAGTGATCAGGGCCATGCCGGTGGGGGCTACGTCCAACGTGGTGATCGTCAGGTTCGGTCGGTACCGACGTAGCAGCACANCCGCTTTCCAGACGTCACCGCTCCAGACCAGCGTCGCCCGGTCGCGCGTCGAGGTGGGGGCATCGATGGGCACTACATCATGGACCAGAACCACCGTCCCGGGGTGGGCGTAACGCTCTATGGCCAGTACGTCGGCCAAAGCNACCTCAAAGTGGTGCAGACCATCCACAAAGGCGAGATCGACAAGCCCGCCAAGCAGCCCCATCACGTCGTGGTAGGCGAAGAAGTCCTTTGAGGTGGNGGGCACCACCGTCCAATCCGGATGGTCGAGGTTTCCTACCCGTGGCTCTGGGTCGACACCCACCAAGCGTGTCGTCGGCAGGGAAAGGGCTAGCGAATGGCCCTCGTTCACGCCGATCTCCAGGTACCGGGCCGGNCGCAGCCGCCGGTGGAGGTCAGCCAACAGGTGGAAGTAGGTTGGGTACTCGCCCCCGCTTGNAAGGTGGTTTCNGGNCGGGTCGTTCATCGGNTTCGCCGCCACCAGACCCCGGTCCAGTCCACAGGAATGANTTCGTCGTTGATGTCGTGCCGTTCTCGGTAGTCGGCCACGGCTCGACGGCAGGGCTCAAATGCACCGTNATCGTCCACGATGACNATTCCGCCGACCGACAGNTTCGGNTAGAGGTGCTCNAGGGCCTCCCATGTCGACTGNTANAGGTCTCCNTCAAGTCGGAGGAGGGCCAGCTGNTTTATGGGTGCTGTAGGCAGGGTGTCGGCAAACCAACCCTCCAGGAANNGCACACGCTCATCCAGAAGNCCGTACNGCTCGAAGTTCGCCTCCACCACGGANCGAGGNACAGCNAGGGCGTCNATGTCNGAGAGATCNACCCCCTNGTCAGCCGGCCANGTNNCTCCATCAGGANNTGGAAGNCCNCGGAACGAATCGGCNACCCACACCGANCGCGNCTCGTCTTCCCANGCCGCCAGNGCACCACGCATGAGAATGGTGGCCCCNCCNCGCCACACGCCCGTNTCGATGAGGTCTCCGGGTATCCCATCGTCAAGNACCGNGGTNAAGCATTCNATGAGATTGTCCAGCCTCCGGCGGCCNATCATCGTCTCCGCNGAGNACGGCCAGTCACGGCCGTCAGCCCGNACNTCGGGGTCNACTCCNGGTTCTGTCTCGAGGAACAGATCCCGACAGAGGCAACCGGCCAACAGGTCCAGATAGCGGTGACGGAGCGCCGAGGAAGCGTCGGTCATGGAGTAGCGGCTCAGTCGAGCGCCTCAAGGGCGCCGGCGGAGATCAGGTCCTCAACCCGATCGGGGTCCATGCCGAGATCATTCACACAGAACCGGCGCGTGTGCTGCCCAATGAGCGGAGCGGCGGANAGTGCCGGTGGACCCATGCCCGANCCGGTAAAGCAGGGTCCGGCCATNGTGAGGAGGCCCAGGCCCTCCTGGTCNAGGGTGACCAGAAAACCTCGCTCGGCGAGATGGGGGTCCTCGAGTTGGTCAATGCAGAACATGACCCGGCCAGCCGGTACACCCTCGGCCTGACAGTGATCCTGGACCTCCTTCCGGTCCAGCGTCGCCGTCCACTCCGCCACCAGCGTCTCGATGCGTTCCCGATCAGCCATGCGGCCACCAACAACGTCAAGGGCGGGGTCGCGTGCNCATTCGGGGTCACCCATGGCACGTCGGAGCCCGGCCCAGTCGTCATCGTCCCGGACGCATACCACGACCCAACGCTGCTCGCCCGCGCAAGGGAATGTGCCCCACGGCGCACCATCCGGTGACGAGTTACCCCGAGGTCGTACGCTGCCCGGCTCGATCGCCTCGGCAAGGAACTCGTCAGCCAGGGTGGCCATGAGGACCTCAACTTGGGCCACCTCTACGTGGGCACCGGTGGCGCCNCGATCCCGCCCGATCACCGCTGCCANTGCACCGAGAGCACCCATTCTCCCAGCCAGATGGTCTGGATGAATGGCGTTACTCCCCGGTGGGCCCTCTCCGTCATCGAAGGCCCACAGCCAACTCAACCCGCCAGCGGTCTGAAGGGTTGGGCCATAACCGGTCCAGTCCGCTTGAAGACCCCGGGATCCCATCAGTTGACTGGACATCATCACGGCGCCGGGATTCATACGGCGGACGTCGTCCCAGCCGATCCCGAGGGCGTCCATGGTGCCCGTTGAATTGTTCTCCACCAGAATGTCGGCCCACTCCACGAGATGCTCTACGACCTCGTGGGCGTTCCCGTGCTTGAGGTCCAGNCCCAGGCATCGCTTGGTCCGACTGGAGGAAGCGAACGGCGCACTCATCTCACCACCGAGGATGATCCGGATGAAGTCGGGGTACGCATGGCTCTCAACCTTGACCACGTCGGCGCCGTACTCNGCCAGCATCCGACCGCACTCCACCCCCACGCCTCCGTGCCCAAAGTCGACGACCCGGAGGCCGCTCAGCGGGAGGTGCGCAGCCGGACCGAGTGACGAGGTGAAGGTGAAGGCCGCACCGTCAAAGCCTGCTTCGTGCTCACCTACCTCGGGGGCACGCTNGTGGTGTCCGATTCGAACGCCGTCGATCTCCATAGGACCTGATACGACCGGGGCTATCACACCCGGAGTCACCTCGGCGTCGGTGAAGGTCCCGCGAGAGGCATAGTGCTCATCGGCCAAAAGGTCGGCTGGTGACAACAGCGGGGTGGCCACAACGCCACGGCGCTGGGCTTCTCGACACCCCTCGATCATGGGCAGAGACGCCCAGTGNTCGGCGTAGAGCGGGTTGATTACATCGGAGTTNANNAGCCGGTTGACGTAGTCGGCCCAGTAATCGTCGGCGAACGCTTCNGGCGACCCCATCCATTCCCATAGGGCCCGCCACTGTCCTGGGGCCATCACCACGCACCGGACCTTTCCGTCGAGGCAGTCGAATGTGGGGTACATGGGACTGTCGCCCGATCGAACGGTNGGTGGGGCCGATCCACGCCTGAGTGAGTCGCTGGCGCCGGCCAGACCCCAGGTGTTCATCTGGGCGAGAGCCTCTAGAGCGGAGACGTCTAGGTGCTGCCCACCCGCGCCCCGTGCACGATGGACAAGGGCTACCAGAACCGCATAGGCACCCAGGATCCCCAAGACGTCACTTGCTATGGCCCCAGGCAATAGGAGTGGCGGTTTGTGCGGTACTCCGCTGAGGGCCAGCCATCCGGAGAGGGCGAAGATCACGTCATCAGTGGCAACCAGGTTTCGGTCGGGACCGGTCTGCCCAAAGCTGGTCAGCGAGGCCACGACCAGTGAGGGGTTGGCAGCCAAGAGCACGTCAGGCCCGATTCCGAGGTCATCTAACGTTCCTGGCGCCCAGGATTCGACCACCACATCGGCCTCAGCGACAAGTTCCAAAAACCGGTCGCGATCAGCGTCATCAGTGGAATCGGCCAGATTCAGGACGGCTGATCGCTTATCGGCGTTTCGAACCGCGAAATGGAGCGACCTCCCATCCGGCCCGAATGGTGCTCGGTGCCGGGACGCAACACCAGTCGACGGCTCGATTCTGAGTACATCGGCGCCGAGGTTGGCGAGCATCCGGCCACAGAGGTCGCCTCGGCTATCGGTTAGGTCGAGGACCCGCAGATCGGTCAACGGATGAGGAGTGGAGGGCATCGCCGATGGTCTAGCACCCAGTTCCGGCGGTCGCGGAACTAGCGGTCGTTTCGGGTCGCGCTGTGCCCTCATCGGCTTGCGAGTCCACAGGTACCCTCTTGCTGGGGATGATCCCCGACCTAAACCGTGCCTCTCCGCCTCCGTACCACCCCCATTCCGCTTCCTCGGCGGCGAACAACTGTGGCCGTTGGCGTGCTTGTGGCAGTGATGCTGCTGGCCGGCCCGGCCGGTGCCGTCAAGGAGACGGACTCCATACGTGATGCCAGGGACAGGCGCGAGGCGGCAAAGGGCCTAGCTGCGGAGGCAGCCGAGGCCCTCGTGTTGGTGGAGGCTGCCGATGACGAGGTATCAGACGCCCTCCATGCACTCGACGATGCGGTCGCTCTTCAGAAAGCCAAGATCCTGGCGGCCCGTCAGGCAATCGAGGCCGCCGAGGCCGAGGCGACCCTCCGTTGGGTGCAGGCTGGCGAGATCACCACCGAGGTGGCCGATCTGCGACGACGGATCCAAGAGCTGGCGGTCGACGTGTACATCGGTCGCATTCGTCCGGGAAGCCTCCTGGAGTCCGCCGACCTCACGGCCGGAGTGCGTCGCGCCGCCATCCTGGATGCCGTTACCGGCGACCGAGGCGACCTAGTGGATCGACTCCGGGCCATGGAGTCCGACCTGGAGGACGTTGCCCTGTCGGCCGACGACGCTATCGCCGACGCTCAGGCACGCCAGCGGGAACTGGAGTCGTCGATACGCGTCTTGGATCGTCGAATCGCCGCCAAGGAAGACGTCAAGGACGAACTTAAGGAACGGATCGCCGCATACGAAGGCGAGATCAGGGACTTCGAACGACAGGAATACCTGATGGCCATCCTCATTGACAACCTGATCGCAGAAGAGCTGAGGAAGTCGGCGGCTGACCTGACCAAGGAGTCGGGACAGGGGTTCATCATGCCTATTGAAGGGCGGTTGACTTCTCCGTTTGGGCTGCGTAAACACCCGATCTTCGGGGTGGTCCGCCAGCACAATGGCGTTGATTTCGGCTGTGTGCGGGGCCAACCCATTTGGGCGGCCAAGGCTGGAAAGGTGATCTTCGCTGGCCTCAAAAGCGGTTACGGCAATGTGGTCCTCATCGAACACGACGGTCCTGTGATCACGTTGTACGCGCACCAGCAAGAACTGCTGGTGTCGGCCGGACACCAAATCGAAAAGGGAGAAGTACTGGGCAGGTGCGGGTCAACAGGTTGGTCCACCGGTCCCCACCTTCACTTCGAGGTTCGCACAGGAGGTGAGGCCAAGGATCCGATGATCGTCCTCCCTCGTTGACTTGTTCACCAGAACCTGGCCGGAGTACCCCACAGGGCCTCTCCGGCCAGGTCCTGATGAATGGGGTCAGCCGACGAACGCCGAGGCGAATACCAGCGACACGATTGTCATGACCTTGATGAGGATGTTCATGGCTGGACCGGAGGTGTCCTTGAAGGGGTCGCCTACCGTGTCACCGACCACCGCCGCCTTGTGGTTGTCGGAGCCTTTGCCGCCGTGGGCTCCGGTTTCGATGTACTTCTTAGCGTTGTCCCACGCACCACCGGCGTTGGCCATGAAGATCGCCAGGCAGAAGCCAGCCACCAAGGCGCCGGCTAGGAAGCCGCCGAGGGTGTCGACGTTGATGAAGCCGAGAACGAGGGGAACCACCACCGCCAGTGCACCGGGGACAATCATCTCCTTGAGCGAGGCAGCCGTCGAGATGGCCACACAGCGTGCCGAGTCGGGGTTGACGCCCGGTTGCCCCTCGCGCAGTCCTGGGATCTCGCGGAACTGTCGACGTACCTCTTCGATCATCTCCTGTGCGGCACGACCCACGGCGTCGATGGTGAGCGCTGCGAATAGGAACGGCAGCATTGCTCCAAGAAACAGACCAATGAAGACCTCCACCTGACCGATGTCAAGGCTGAGGGACCCGCCTGCCTGAGCGACGGCAAATTCAAAGCTCTTGAAGAGGGCCAGGGCAGTCAGGGCAGCCGAACCCACCGCGAAGCCCTTGGCCACCGCGGCTGTGGTGTTGCCCAGTGAGTCGAGGGCATCGGTGACCTCGCGAACGCTTGGATCCAACTCGGCCATCTCGGCAATACCACCGGCATTATCAGCAATCGGTCCGTAGGCATCAACCGAGACGACCACGCCGGTGGTGGCCAGCATGCCTATGGCGGCCACGGCGATGCCGTAGATGCCGCCATCAAGATTACCGATGGAGTCGAAGGCCATCTCTCCGCCCCAATAGGCAACGGCCACGCCGACGGCTAGGAGGGCCACAGATGCGGCGACCGACACCATGCCGGCTGAGATTCCCCCGAGAATGGTGGTGGCCGGGCCGGTGGAGGTCTGCCCGGCGATCTTCTTGACGGGTCCGAAGTGGTCCGAGGTGTAGTACTCGGCTGTCTTGCCGAGTGCCCAGCCAACCAGCAGGCCGCCGATCACGGCGATGGCCAGACCAATCGGCGAGTCGAACTGGTCGTTGTCACCGAATAGCCAGAAAGCAATGGCCACGGTAGCTAGCACAGTCAGGGCCATGGCCACATTGGTGCCCATGTGGAGTGCCTTGGACAGTGCCTTGGAGTCGGTCGACGTCCCGCCCTTCACCAGGAATGACCCGATGATCGAAGCGACCATTCCAGCGAGGGCAATGGCCATTGGGAAGGACAGCAACGAGATATTGGTCATAGCGCTGGCCTGTTCTGCACCTAGACCAAGAGCGAAGGCCACCAACGAAATTGGGGCAAGGATCGAACCGGCGTAGCTCTCGAAGAGGTCGGCGCCCATGCCGGCGACGTCGCCCACGTTGTCACCCACATTGTCGGCAATGGTGGCTGGGTTGCGGGGGTCGTCCTCGGGGATTCCTGCCTCGACCTTGCCTACCAGGTCGGCTCCGACATCTGCAGCCTTGGTGTAGATACCGCCACCTACACGGGAGAAGAGAGCGATGGACGACGCACCCAGCCCGTAGGCGGTCACGACCTCGAAAGCGTCGTCGACCTCGAGGGCCAGTACGAATATCACGTAGACCGCCATGAGGCCCAGTAGGGCAAGACCCGCCACCGAAAAGCCCATAACCGCCCCGCCGCGAAAGGCGATAGGAAGCGCCTTTCCGGGACCGGATTTGGCGGCTTCGGTGGTCCGGGCGTTCGCCATGGTGGCAACGGTCATACCGATGTAGCCGGCGAGCGCTGAGAGGACTGCACCGATGACGTAGGTGATGGCGGCTGCCGGTGCAATCAGGGCACCGATGAGGACCGCCATGACCACCACGAAGACCGAAACCCAGCTGTATTCCTTCTTGAGGAAGGCTCGCGCCCCCTTCTGGATCTCGGTCATCAAGAAGACCATGCGGTCGTCGCCGGGAGCGGCGGCCTTTACGTTGTTGAAGAAGAATCCGGCAAGTAGAAGGCCGAGAATGGCCGACGCACCTGCCAGATATGGGATGGCGTCCAAGGAAAGATCTCCTGCTGAGTTGAACGGATCTCGACCCGCCCGTGTTCGTCGGGGCGGGTTAGCTCCCGTCGAATGCCCGGTTGGGCGGGGTCGTCACGGGCCGCAGGCACTCTAGTGAGAATGGCCCGAGGGTCCCACGATCCACGACCGGAATATCGGCGTTCTCGCGTGTGAAAGGTGTCATTTGGGGGCGAGTGGGAGGTTCATCGGCGCTTGTCTGGACTGAGGGGTCTTGGCGTTGGGCTGACGGCTGGGGCACCATGACCGGGTGGTTCTCCGTGATGTGGGGTCTCTCCGAGGTGAGATGCTGGCTCGCCGCCGGGCGCTAGACCCTGAAGTAGTTGCACGACACTCGGAAACGGTGGTGCAGCGGATCCGGTCGCTACCCGAGTTCTGTGTCTTGGCAGACGAAGCGGTCGTTGGCGCGTACCTAGGGATACGGGGCGAGATCGACCCGTCGTCACTCCTGGAGGATTCGTTGCTGCGAACTGCCCTACCGGTGACCACTCCTGGTGAAGCCTTGCGGTTCGTCATACCGGATGGCGCACTAGTCGACGGCCCCTTTGGGACTCGAGAGCCCGATAGGGGAGTGGAGGTCGACCCCACGGACCTTGCAATCGTGCTGGTTCCGTTGGTAGCTGCCGACCGCCGGGGCAACCGAGTGGGTCATGGAGCCGGCTTCTACGACCGAACCTTCGCCAGTCTTGCCCGGGTCCCAGGAACCCCGGACCGCCGACCAGGACCGTTACTGGTCGGGCTGTGTCATGACCTGCAGGTGGTCGAGGAGCTGGATGCCCGCCCTTGGGACGTCCCTCTAGACGTCCTAGTCACAGAGGTTGGTCTTATCCGGCCTTAATTCACCTCCAGCATTAGTAGGGGGCATGCCACCCGCTGGCCCTTCTGGTGGGCGATGATCAGTCCGTGCGCATCATCGTGGTGGGTGCCGGCGAGGTCGGCACCTATGTAGCTGACCGTCTCAGCAACCAGAAACACGACGTCACGATCATCGAGGTCGATGATGATCGCGGCCGTGAGATACAGGGCGTTCTGGACGTCGAGATCCTCCGTGGGAGTGGTACCGATCCCGACGTTTTGGATCAGGCCCGGGTAGGGAAGGCGGACCTCCTCGTTGCGGTGACCAAGCACGACGAGGTGAACATCCTCAGTGCCCTTATGGCCCGCAAGAGAGGTGTCGTCAAGACCATCGTCCGCGTCGAGTCCCGGTCGTTGCGGCGAGCTCAGGCTGCTGCACTCTTTGAGGACGCCGAGGACCACCTGGTGATCGACCCCGACGACGAGGTCGCCCAAGCCGTACAACGACTTATCCGGTTCACCGGAGTTCTGGAGTACGACGAGATGGCTGGTGGAGAGGTCGTGGTCCTGACGGCGCGTTTGCCGGGTCATGCATCATTAGTAGGTAAGTCGTTACGGGAATTGGGTCGCGAGCTAGAGCCCGATTGGGGATTTATCGTCGGCTCGATTACTCGGCGTGAAGCAGGTGAGGACGGTGAGCATACGGTTATCCCACGCGGTGATTGGACGCTGCGTGAGAGCGACCTTCTCACCGTGGTTTGCAAGCGGGAGAACCTTGACGACGTGACGAGTCGGATGGGCATGGAGAGCCAGCGGTCCGATCGGGTGCTCCTTCTCGGTGGTGGACGGACAGCGGAGATCCTGGCTGAGTCGCTACTGGCCCAGGGACAGTCAGTCGGCGTGATTGAACGGGATGAGTCCAGGGCCCAAGAGTTATCCAGAAACCTGGACCGGGCGCTGATCTATCACGGAGATATCACCGACGCCCTCCTTCTCGACGAAGCTGAGGTAGCGCGCCAAGACGTGGTGGTTGCCTTGACCGGCGAGGACGACGCGAATGTGCTCGCCTGCCTGTACGCGAAATCGGCTGGTCAGTCTGGGCGCGGGTCGGTAGGTAGTTCGGGACCAGAGACAATCGCCGTAATCCACCGGCTCCAGTTGCTGGACCTGCTCGAAGCCCACATGGTGGACGCGACCATTAGTCCTCGGACCGCAACCGCCAACAGCGTGCTTCGGTTTGTGCGTGGTGAGGGCGACACGGTGGCCGCAGTCGCCACCTCACTACACGGTGACGCCGAGGTACTTGAATTTGCTGTGGCCCCCGGCTGTCCATGTGACGGTAAGACGATTTCTGAGCTCGGCCTGCATGAGGACGTCCTGATGGGGGCAATCGTCCGGGACGGTAAGGCCCAGATCGCCCGGGGAAGGAGCACGCTGCGAGCCCGTGACCACGTGATCGCCATGGTGCGGCCCGGGCAGGCCGCCCACCTCTCCTCACTGTTCGGCTAGGTCGGCGAGCCAAATGAGCCGCCCAGTCGGGTCTGGCGAACGGTCACGGTTCTATCGTGGCCCGCCCTGGTCATCATGGGGAGCAGCCACGGTCTGGGCTGCCTCGGTGGCTGTCGGCGCCGCGGGCCTTCTAGCAACGGCCGCTGGCCTGGTTGACCTGTTGGGTGACGGTGGCGACACCGTCCAACTCCTGGTTTTCGGAGGCTCGGCCGGGCTCCTGGCCTCGGTTCTGGCGGTGTGGGTGCGGCCGCCGGATCGCTTACGGCATGCCGACATCCTCTGTGCCATCACCGGCAGCCTGGTCTTGTTCATTTTCTTGGTGGCCGGGCTCTTTCTGCTCACCCAGCCAGCGAAAAGCCTGGCGGATGCGCTCTTTCAGGCGGCGACCGTGGGAACTACTACGGCCTTGGAGATAGTTCCGGTCGATGCCAGCGACCATGCAGTGCGGTTCCTCGTAGGGGGTTCACAGTGGTTGGGAGGCATCGGCGCACTCCTGGTCGCCGTCGCAATACTCCCCTTCTTCGGCGCCGGAAAGGAGTTCGCTGATCGTTCCCGTCGGGGAGGCCGCCGACCGATGGCCCCAGACCCCTCTAGGGCGGTCCGGAACCTATGCATCGTCCACGGGTTGGCCACGACGGTCACCCTCTTGGGCTTCCTGACGGTGGGTGTGGATCCATTTGACGCCGTCCTGCTGGCTATGGCCACTGCTTCTACCGGAGGTCTATTCAACGGGGATGATCTTGAGTCCGCCGCTGTCCAGTGGGTGGCCATAGTGGGAATGGCCATTGCGGGGACAAGCCTCGTGGTGCTGTGGCGCCTAGGGGTGGGACGTTCCCGGAACCTCCTGAGATCTGCTGAGTTGCAGACGTATCTGGGCCTCCTGGTGGTAGCTCCGGCCGTGTTCCTGGTGTGGACCGACGGGTCAGGGGCCGATGGGATACGTCGATCGATCTTCACCGTGACGGCAGCCGTGACCACCACCGGCTTCCCGATGGGTCCCGATGGGACATGGGCCCCCGCTGCCCCGGTCCTCCTACTTGGCCTTGTGTCCATTGGGCAGATGACCGGATCGACGGGTGGGGGCTTTCAGATTCTTCGACATCGGATTCTGGCCCGAGTGGCGGTTAGGGAGCTCCTTCGTCAGCTTCATCCCCGTGCGATCATTACAGCCCGGTTAGGCGGTCGAATCGCAGCCGAGAACACCTTGACCCAGGTAGTGGTGACCCAGTTCCTGTTTGTAAGCGTGCTGTTCGGCACGGCGGTTGTGGTAGCCGTCGCCGGCCTTGATCTAGGTACAGCCCTAGCAGCAGCAGTGCATGCAATCTCGACCGCCGGTCCTGTCCGAACACTGGATGGCAGTCTGGTCGACGTCGGGTCGTGGCCGACGACGGCCCGTCTCGCTCTCACCCCGGCAATGGTGATTGGTCGCCTGTCGGTCTATCCAGCGATCATGGCCCTGGGGGTGGGGAGCGTCCTCATCGGCAACCGCCTCCGGTCGGGCCGACGCCTAGAGGCGACCAGAGGGCAGCGGAGGGGTGCCAGTCCGGTGAACGGGGTCGACCGATGAATCCGTTGAGTCGGTTTCCGTTCGGTGATCGCTGGACGAGTACCACGGCCAGCGTGCTGGGAATGGCTCTCCTCTTCGTGGCGATCGGTATGGCGGTGGCCACCCTGGTGGCGTTGGTGGATGGTGCGGATGCTCTGGCACTGGCGACCGCCACAGGGGCTATAGCGCTCCTCGGTGCCGTGTTGTTCCATGTTGCCACCCCCGGATCCCGAGATATCGCGACGATCTTTAGCGCGGTTGGAACCACTTGGGTGGTCGCATCGGTTCTCGGTGCCTTGCCGTACCTGCTTGCCGGTACGTTTGCGACGGTCGGCCGACCGTGGTCGGTGGTGCTCGCCGACGCTCTATTTGAATCGGTCTCCGGATTTTCTACCTCTGGTTCAACGGTCTTTGGGGCCCACAACCGGATTGAAGCACAGGGGGCCGGCATTCTCATCTACCGCCAACTCACCCAGTGGGCTGGCGGTATGGGCATCGTGGTCCTAGTCGTCATGGTGCTGCCTGCGCTGAGTTCGAGCGGCTTGGGCCTGATCGACGCTGAAGCACCTGGGATGGGCGTCGACCGATTGGCGCCTCGAATCAAGGCCACGGCAGCGAGGTTCTGGTCGCTGTATCTCGGATTCACGATCGTCGTGGCGGTGAGCCTGCTGCTGGCCGGCATGGGTCCCTTCGATGCTGTGGCCCACGCCTTCAGTACAGCCTCAACCGGTGGCTTCTCAACGAAGGACGCCTCGATTGGTCACTGGGACAGTGTCGCCATCGAAGGAGTCGTGTTGATGGCCATGATCATCGGCGGTGCCAGCTTCGCCCTGCACAACAGCGCCCTCCGTGAGCGAAAGTTCGGCTACAGCCGGGATCCGGAATTTCGAACCTACGTGGCTGTCCTAGGTCTGGCGACAGGCCTAATCACCGTCCTTCTCATAGGTGACCAGGTAGGGGTACTCCGAGCTTTACGCTCGGCGGTGTTCAACGTGGTCGCCATGGGTACCAGCAGTGGCTTCAGCAACGCCACCGGTACGGGGACCGCCGGTGACTTCGGGGGCTGGGCATCCGGTCCGCAAATGGTGCTACTGCTCCTTATGGTCTTCGGTGGCTGTACAGGCTCGACATCTGGTGGGGTAAAAGTAATGCGACTGCGGGTCGGGATCGGACACGCCTACCGCACCCTCCGCAGCCTCCGTAGGCCCCGGGCGCTACTCCCGGTCCGGCTTGGATCAACCTCCATCTCGGACTCCATGGTGGAGAGGATCGCGGGGTTCATGGTGGTCTATGGGCTCCTAGTAGTGGGTGGAACCCTGGTGGTGGCGGCGCTAGGGGTCGATCTGGTCTCGGCTTTCGGTGGGGTGATCAGTGCACTGGGCAACATGGGCCCGGCGCTTGGAGAGGCGGGCCCCACAGCCTCGTACGCTGATGCTTACCCGGCTCCGGCAAGGATGGTTTTGGCAGTTCTGATGTTGATCGGCCGGTTGGAGATCTTCCCCATGCTTCTCATGCTGGTGGCGCCCTACCGGGCGTTGGATGGGGCGACCCGGGGAATGCGTATCCGACTCGGAGGAACACACCGCTGACGGGGCAGGGCTAGCCGGCCAGCGCAGCTTCCAACAGCCTCCCGAGCATCGCCGGGTCCTGACTGCCGCAGAACTCCCGTGCGCTATGCATGGCCAGTTGTGCAACGCCCAAGTCCACTGTGAGCAAACCTGTGCTCGCCGCGGTAGCGGGTCCGATGGTCGTGCCACACGGCATGTCCGAGCGACTTACGAAGGACTGGAGGGGCACACTGGCCTTCTCGGCTATTTGGCGGAGTTCAGCCGCCCCTGGGGCATCGGTGGCGTACCGCTGCTTGGCGTTGAACTTGAGCACAGGCCCACCGTTCAGGAGGACCCGGTGTTCACCGTCATGGCGTTCCGTGTAGTTGGGGTGGGTGCCGTGAGTTCCGTCAACCGAGAGAGCCAGGGAGCCGCGCACTCGACGTCCGTCGAGGTTTACAAACCGACGCAAGGTGCGATGCAGTAGAGGCCCGGCCGCTCCAGTGGCTGAGACGCTCCCCACCTCCTCATGGTCGAACAAGGCCAAGACGGGGACCGCTGGACCGACATCCCGAATGGAGTCGTGGCCGCCTACGGCGATCAGGGCTTCAGTACCGGCATGGCAGGACAACAGGTCATCCAGGCGTGCAGCGCTCACGAACTCGTCGTCTGGGCCCGAAAGGCAGGCGGGCACCACGTCGTGGAACATGGCGTCGAATGCCAGCACGTCGGCGGGGTCGACATCAGCCATCGCGGCCAATGAGGTTGTGAAAGCACCCGGCTCAGCTAGCCCGGCCCCCACGATCGGCGACAGGTGGGTCTGGGGATTCAACAACAGGCCCTTGTCGCTCACCTCGCGGTCCAGATGAATAGCCAACTGAGGGATCCGAGCTATCGGCCGGTCGTCACGGACCAGATGTTCCAGACGTCCGTCATCATTTCGTACAACCAGCCGGCCGGAGATCCCGAGATCGCGGTCCAGCCATGAGTTCAACAACGCGCCGCCATAGACCTCCACACCAACCTGTCGGAGGCCGAGGGCCCCATGGTCGGGAAGGGGCTTGACCCTCAGATTCGGGCTGTCGGTATGGGCGCCAATGACTCGAAGTGGAGCATCGGCGCTGCGGTCGGCATCGACCCAGGCCACAAGTGCACCGCCGGACCGGAGGTACCACCTTCCGGGTGTTGAACGGTCATCATCAGGCGATATGGCAGTGAAACCGGCAGCCTCGAGTCGTCGGACCGACTCGTCGACGGCGTGGAAGGGACTGGGGGAGGCGTCGACATAGCGGCAGAGGTCGCGGGCCCAGTCGTCGGCAGTTGAGGGCATGCCGCTATTCTGGTACCTGTACAGACCACGTGTGGTGCCCGGCGGTGGGCAGCCACGGCGAAAGTCGCTCCGACCGACGATGTTCCGGGCGATCTCCCAAGGCGGCCCTGCCGCCCCGTCCAGGAGACGACCTCGAACGTGATGCACCCTCAAGAGAGTGAACTGTTCAACCGGGACCTCCCGGGTCCTCAGGGTCTCTATGACCCCCGGTTTGAGCACGACTCCTGCGGTGTCAACTTTGTTTGCCANCTGAAGGGNGAGGNCAGCCATCGGATAGTCCAATTGGGCATCGGTGCNCTNTGTCGAATGCAGCATCGCGGCGCNNTGGGTGCNGAGGTGGACACTGGTGACGGTGCGGGTCTCCTGATCCAGGTTCCAGATGCCTTCTACCGNTCGGTGGCCGACTTCGNGCTTCCCGANGCANGCGCNTACGCCACCGGCATCGCTTTCCTACCCAAAGTTCCTAATCTGGCCGAGCAGGCCAAGGCTCTTGTGGAAGATATCGCCACCTCTGAAGGCCTGGAGGTGCTTGGGTGGCGGAACCTGCCGGTCGATGACTCGATGATCGGAAATGCAGCCCGAGCCTCCGAACCGACCTTCCATCAGTTGTTCGTCGCCGGCCCGGAGGGATCCGAAGGCGTCCGTCCCACGGGCATTGACCTAGACCGTCTGACCTACGTTCTCCGTAAGCGCACTGAACATGAAATCTCGCTACTGGATGACGACGGCGAGACCCACGGCGTCTACTTCCCCTCACTGTCGTCTCGGACCGTTGTCTACAAGGGGATGTTGACCACCACACAGCTAGCGGAGTTCTTCCTCGACCTGACCGACGAAAGAGTGGAGAGTGCTCTGGCGCTGGTCCACTCGAGATTCTCGACCAACACCTTCCCTTCGTGGCCGTTGGCCCACCCGTATCGGTATGTCGCCCACAACGGTGAGATCAACACCGTGCAGGGAAACCGGAACTGGATGCGCGCCCGCGAGGCCCTGATGGCTACTGACACCATTCCCGGCGACCTGGACCGGCTATTCCCGATCTGCACCCCGGGGGCTAGTGACAGCGCCGGTTTCGACGAGGCCCTCGAACTCCTCACCATGGGTGGCTACTCACTGCCCGAGGCCATCCTGATGATGATCCCGGAGCCATGGGAAAACCACGCCGAGATGTCAGACGAACGACGCGCTTTTTACCAGTACCACGCGTCCTTGATGGAGCCGTGGGACGGTCCGGCCTCTATTGCCTTTACCGACGGCACCGTGATGGGCGCTGTCCTAGACCGGAATGGTCTACGCCCCAGTCGGTACTGGGTGACAGCTGACGATCTGGTGGTGATGGCCAGTGAGGTCGGAGTGGTCGAGGTGCCCACCTCGGAGGTGGTTGAAAAAGGACGACTCCAACCCGGGCGGATGTTCCTCATCGATACCGCCGAGGGCCGGATTATCCGTGATGACGAGATCAAGGATGGAATGGCGTCAGGTCGCCCCTACAGGGAATGGTTGGACCAAAACCTCCTCCACCTTGAGGACCTCCCGCCATACGAGCGCAGCACTACCGATTGGGGCACGCTCCTACAACAACAGCAGGTATACGGCTACACGCATGAGGCTCTCAAGCTTCTCTTGGCGCCGATGGCTCGTGATGGTAAGGGGGCCATCGGCTCGATGGGGACCGACACTCCGGTGGCCGCCTTGTCGGATCAGGCTCGCCCGCTCTACGACTACTTTCAGCAACTCTTCGCCCAGGTGACCAACCCTCCGCTGGATGCCATCCGCGAGGAGTTAATTACGGCGGTGTGCACCACAGTCGGTGCCGAGGGGAATCTTCTGGCCCCAGGGCCGGAGAGTTGCCACCAGATCTATCTACCTCATCCGGTTCTTACCGAAGAGCAGTTGGCGTCGATTATCGGGCTTGGTGACAGCCCGGCCATCGCCGAGTCGACCAGATTCTCCGTACGCGTCCTGGACGGTCGGTACGCGGTGGCCGAAGGAGCCAAAGGGCTCACTGAGGCACTCGACCGACTCCGTTCAGAAGCCTCTGACGCGATCACCGACGGCATCACGATGCTGGTCCTCTCTGATCGAGGCCCGACGACTTCAATGGCGCCAATTCCGTCGCTGCTGGCCACCGGAGCGGTGCACCATCATCTGATCCGGGAGAAGACTCGGACCCGTGTCGGCCTCCTAGTCGAGAGCGGGGATGCCCGCGAGGTACACCACGTTGGCCTGCTTCTGGGGTACGGGGCTTCAGCGGTCTGTCCCTATCTGGCCTTCGCGTCGGTAGACGCCATGGTGGTCGAGGGGATGCACGGCCTATCGCCGGACTTGACGGCCGAGGGATCTCGTCAAAACATCATCAAGGCGTGCGATCAGGGCCTGCTCAAGATCATGTCCAAGATGGGCATCTCCACCGTGGCGTCCTATACCGGTGCACAGATCTTTGAGGCCATAGGCCTGGGTGACGAAGTGGTCGGGGACTGCTTCGTGGGCACGGTCAGCCGCCTCGGCGGCGTCGGCTACGGCGTCCTTGCCGACGAGGTGGCGGCACGCCATGCCCTCGCTTTTCCCGATAACCCCGAGGAGCGTGCCCACCGCACGCTGGAGGTAGGCGGCGAATACCAATGGCGCCGCGAGGGCGAGTACCACCTGTTCAACCCCGAGACTGTCTTTAAGCTCCAACACGCCACCCGCGAGGGTCGCTACGAGGTCTTTAAGGAATACACGCAGCTCATCGACGACCAGTCCGAAAAGCTGGCCACTCTCCGTGGCCTATTCCGTTTTCGCGACGGCCTTCGGCCGGCCGTCCCCATAGTGGAAGTCGAGCCGGTCAGCGAGATCGTCAAGAGGTTCTCCACCGGGGCCATGTCCTACGGATCGATCAGTGCCGAAGCCCACGAGACCCTCGCAATCGCTATGAACCGCATCGGTGGGAAGTCGAACACCGGAGAGGGCGGTGAGGATCCGGACCGGTTCACCCCGGAACTCAACGGCGACCTACGTCGGTCGGCTATCAAGCAGGTGGCCTCGGGTCGATTTGGTGTAACCAGTGAATACCTGGTCAACGCTGATGACCTCCAGATCAAGATGGCTCAGGGTGCGAAGCCCGGCGAGGGCGGACAGTTGCCCGGCCACAAGGTGTATCCCTGGATCGCCCGTACCCGGCACTCCACCCCTGGTGTCGGACTGATCTCGCCACCTCCTCACCACGACATCTATTCCATCGAAGATCTCGCCCAGCTCATCTACGACCTGAAGAACGCCAACCCGGTCAGCCAGGTCCATGTGAAGTTGGTCGCCGAGGTCGGGGTGGGCACGGTGGCCGCCGGCGTGTCCAAAGCTCATGCCGATGTAGTACTCATCTCGGGTCATGACGGGGGGACGGGTGCTTCACCACTTACGTCCATTAAGCACGCCGGTGCCCCCTGGGAACTAGGACTGGCCGAGACGCAGCAGACACTCCTCCTGAACGACCTGCGGGACCGCATCGTCGTTCAGGTGGACGGCCAACTGAAGACTGGTCGAGACGTAGCTATTGCGGCACTACTGGGTGCAGACGAGTTCGGTTTTGCCACGGCGCCGCTGGTGGTGTCGGGGTGCGTGATGATGCGGGTCTGTCACTTGGATACGTGCCCCGTGGGAGTAGCCACCCAGAACCCGGAGCTACGCAAGAAGTTCAACGGGCGTCCAGAGTTCGTCGTGAACTTTTTCGAATACATCGCCGAGGAAGTCCGCGAGATCCTCGCCCAGTTGGGCTTCCGTACTTTGGCCGACGCCATAGGTCAGGCCGAATGTCTCGATGCGCGCGATGCCGTTAATCATTGGAAAGGTGAAGGCTTGGACCTAGCGCCCATTCTCCACGTCCCCAACGTGGGTGAAGCTGACCGTCGCAACACCAGTGCCCAGGACCACGGCCTGGACGATGTACTGGACCGCACCCTGATCGCGGAATCCGAGCCAGCACTTGCCAATGGCCAACCAGTCCGTATCGTCACGGCGGTAGGAAACGTCGACCGCTCCGTGGGAACCATGCTGGGCTACGAAGTGACCCGACGCAACGGAGGTGTCGGCCTGCCCGACGACACTATCCAGGTCGATCTGCACGGTTCAGCGGGCAACAGCTTCGGCGCCTTCCTGCCTCAGGGAGTCACCCTGAGATTGACCGGTGACGCCAACGATTATGTAGGCAAGGGCCTGTCCGGAGGCCGTATCGCCGTCCGTCCACCACCCGATGCCCCGTTCGTGGCCTCCGAGGAGATCATCGCCGGAAATGTGCTCCTCTATGGCGCCACCGGAGGTGAGGCTTTCCTCCGGGGGCGTGTTGGGGAACGCTTCTGCGTCCGCAACTCGGGGGCTACTGCTGTGGTCGAGGGTATCGGTGACCACGGGTGTGAGTACATGACCGGGGGTCGAGCCGTGGTCCTCGGACCAACAGGGAGGAACTTTGCCGCCGGGATGTCGGGGGGAGTCGCTTTCGTTTACGACCCCGGTGGCTCCTTCCCGACACGGATAAACCGTGAGATGGTCCTCGTGGAGGCCACAGATGCGGATGACAGGGTCTGGCTCAGGGACCTACTCGTTCGCCATCAGGCAGAGACCGGTTCGGAGGTTGCCGAGCGGCTTCTGTCCAGGTGGGAGATCGAGTCCAGCCTGTTCGTGAAGGTCATGCCGACTGACTACAAGAGAGTTCTAGAAGCGGCAGAGGCTACCCGAGCTGCCGGACGTGACGAGGTGGCGGCGATTATGGCCTCCACCGGTAACTGAACTGGAAGCGAGGAGGCGACGGCAATGGGTGATCCACGTGGCTTCATCAAACACGATCGACTCCTGCCCGACCGGCGGGCGGGGCCGGTGCGACTGCGTGATTGGAAAGAGGTCTACGAGCCTTTTGGAGAGGACCACCTCCGCACGCAAGCCAGTCGGTGCATGGACTGTGGCATCCCGTTCTGCAACAGCGGTTGCCCATTGGGGAACCTCATCCCGGACTGGAACGACCTTGTCTGGAATGGTCACTGGCGGGAGGCCATCGAGCGCCTCCACGCCACCAACAACTTCCCCGAATTCACTGGCCGTCTTTGCCCCGCTCCATGTGAGGGGGCTTGCGTCCTCGGGATTGACGAGCCGCCGGTGACCATCAAGCAGGTCGAGGTAGCAATCGTGGACCGGGCCTGGGAAGAGGGCTGGATCACACCATTGGTGCCCACTGAGAACACTGGTCGGCGGGTAGCCGTCGTTGGTTCCGGGCCAGCCGGCCTAGCTGCCGCCCAGCAACTCACACGAGCAGGACACAACGTGGTGGTTTTTGAGCGAGCCGACCGCATCGGGGGGCTACTGCGCTACGGCATTCCCGAGTTCAAGATGGAAAAGCGGCACCTGGACCGTCGTCTCGCCCAGATGGAGGCTGAGGGCACCGAGTTCCGAACCAATACGGCGGTCGGTGTAGACCTGGCCGTGGAATCGCTTTCCCGAGACTTCGATGCCACCGTGCTGGCTTGTGGTGCCACTCAGTGGCGGGACCTGCCCATCCCCGGCCGGGAACTAATTGGCATCCACCAAGCGATGGAGTACCTGCCTGGGTCGAACCGAGTCCAGGAGGGTGACCTAGACGTCTGTCCCATCGACGCTGCGGGGAAGGACGTCGTCATCATCGGTGGAGGCGACACCGGTGCGGACTGTCTCGGTACCGTCCTCCGCCAGGGTGCTAGGTCGGTTCACCAATTCGAGATCATGCCCCGCCCACCTGACGAGCGACCCGGCTCGAACCCATGGCCGACGTGGCCCATGGTCTACAGGGTCTCGTCGGCACACGAGGAGGGGGGTGTTCGGGAATTCGCCATCAACACGTCTGAATTCGTGGGCTCCGATGGATATCTGACGGCACTACGCACTCATCGAGTCGAGCAGGTGTTCACCGAAGGTCGGATGTCCTTTGAAGCCATCGAGGATTCCGAAGAGGATTTTCCAGCTGACCTGGTGTTCTTGGCCATGGGCTTCACAGGCCCTGAACGTAATGACCTTCTGGACGGCCTGGGCGTGGAACTGGATGCACGCGGCAACGTCGCCCGTAACGACGAATACCGTTCGTCAGTCGATGGCGTCTACGTATGCGGTGACATGGGACGCGGTCAGTCGCTAATCGTGTGGGCCATCGCCGAGGGTCGATCCTGTGCTGCTGCCGTGGACCGGGCACTTTCGGGCGAATCGCAACTTCCGGTCTCAATCGCTGCCTCAGACGTTCCGATCCGCTGACATTCAACCGGGACACCGGCACGCCATGAGCCAGGGGCAACCGAGTAGCCACGACACAGGACCTCGTGATCCTCTGTCGGTCCACATGGTTCTGGTGCACCGCAACCGGGGCGCCACGGGACGGCGGACTATTCAGCGTTTTCTGGATCAGGCCGCTGCGGCAGACTTCGACATCACAATGACCGTTGTCGACAACGGATCTGACCCCGATCAACTCGCGCTCTTGCGTGACGATCTCCCAGATGAGGTCACGATCGTGGAGGCGGGTAGAAACCTGGGCTTCGGACCCGGTGCCAACATGGGCCTAGCCCACTGGTTGGCGTCCGATTCATCAATCTGCCTCTTGGCACCGCACGATGCCCGACCGGCCTACGGCACCGTGGGGTTACTTGTCGAGCAACTAGCGGCCCACCCCGAGGCCGGACTGGCCTGTGCCGACGTGGGCGACAACAACATACCACGGGTGCAACCCTGGTTAGGTCCGATAGGGGAACCCATGGAATCCGGGG